>JANSYB010000132.1 GCA_024742655.1 Paracoccaceae bacterium
CCATGTTTGGCGATCCAGTTGCGGATCTCCTCCACGTCGAGGCCGTTTTCATCCATCAGCCCGCCATCGCGTTCGATGATGGCGGTCACCTTGCAGCCGTCTTCCTCCTGCAGGAACTTGGCGGCGTGATAGCCCACGTTGCCAAGGCCCTGCACGACGACGCGCTTGCCATCCAGCGTGCCGGACAGCCCGGCGGCCTTGATATCCTCGGGGTGGCGAAAGAATTCCTGCAGCGCGTATTGCACGCCGCGGCCCGTCGCCTCCGTCCGGCCCTGGATGCCGCCGGCATTCACCGGCTTGCCGGTCACGCAGGCGCGGCTGTTGATGTCGGTGGTGTTCATGCGGCGGTACTGGTCGGCGATCCAGGCCATTTCACGCTCGCCGGTGCCCATGTCGGGGGCCGGCACGTTCTGCGAGGGGCTGATCAGGTCGCGCTTGGCCAGCTCATAGGCAAAGCGGCGGGTGATCTGCTCCATCTCGTGCTCGTCCCATTCGCGCGGGTCGATGCGCAACCCGCCCTTGGAGCCACCGAACGGCGTTTCGACAAGCGCGCATTTGTAGGTCATCAGCGCCGCCAGCGCCTCGACCTCGTCCTGGTTGACGCCCATCGCGAAACGGATGCCGCCCTTGACCGGCTCCATATGTTCGGAATGGACACTGCGATAGCCGGTGAAGGTGTGGATCTGGCCACGCAGACGCACACCGAAGCGCACGGTGTAGGTGGCGTTGCAGACCCGGATCTTCTCCTCCAGTCCCGGTGGCAGGTCCATCAGCGCGACGGCGCGGTTGAACATCAGATCCACGCTTTCGCGAAAACTCGGCTCCTTGACGGGCGCATTCATGGTGATCTCCCTTGCATAACTCACTCGTGCGGTTCCCTGATATGCCGAGTGATTGTCGATATGGTTAATGAATGCACAAATATTGTCCACCCGGCGCATGCTTGCGTGGCCCGCGCATTAACCCAATTTTCCTAAAAAACGACCCATTGGGTCCGGTATCGTCAACAATACCTTAAGATATTGTTTTTTAGCGGTTCCAAGCGATCCAATCCGCCATAATTTTTCCCAATTCCGCCATATTCTGACCACAGCTGGCATTAATAAACGGCGTCGGGGAAAACCGTGTACAGGGCGCAGTGCGTCCAGAGGGTAACGAAATGAACGATTGTAAGACACAAACCATGTGCGCCGCTGCCGCCGCGTTTGACGCAGAGCGCAAGCAGCTCGGGTTCATCGGGGCACTGAAAAAATTCCGCCGCGAAGAAGATGGGGCCGTCATGATCATGACGCTGTTCATCTTCCTGTTCATGATGGTTATGGCCGGGATCGGGATCGATACCATGCGCCACGAGATGAACCGCGCGCAGCTTCAGGCGACCATGGATGCCGCCGTTCTGGCCGGCGCCGGCGCCCCCTTCGGTGAAGACCCCAAGGCCATCGTCGAGGATTACTTCGACAAGGCCGGCATGGGCCAGTATCTTGACGCGTTCGAAGACGGCGACATTGTGACCACGCTGAACTCCTCCAAGGTTTCGGCCAGCGCCAGCATGTCCATGGATACCTACCTGATGAAACTGTCGGGTGTCGAGACGCTGCACACCGCTGCCGCCGCCACCGCCCAGACCCGCGTGCCCAAGCTTGAAATCGCGCTGGTGCTGGACGTGTCGAACTCGATGAACAACTCCGGCTCCAACGGGGTCAGCAAGGCCGACAACCTCGTGGTGGCCGCCAAGGATTTCGTGACCACGATCATGAATTCGACCGATCCGGGCAATGCCGTGATCTCGATCGTGCCGTTCTCCACCTCGGTCGCACCGAGCGCGGAAATCTACGACGCGCTGCTGGTGGATGAAAAGCACGTCTATTCCAACTGTCTTGTCTTCGACGAGGATGACTATACCTCGACGGCGCTTGTCACGGATGCGCTCGCTGCATCCACACCGGACATCACCGAAGAAGAGATCAAGCAGGCGATCTATACCTCGCGCTACGGCAATTTCGACGCGCTGAACCAGTCCTGGCGCTCGTGCTATACCGAGGATGGGTTCCGTATCGTGCCGTTCTCGTCCTCTGAGGCCCAGTTGCACACCGCCATCGACGGCCTGCTCTTTGACGGCAACACGACCGGCTCTCTGGGCATGAAGTGGGGCGCGGCCATGCTGGACCCGTCGTTCAACGACGTGAGCGAGTCGCTGATCGATGCCAACGTGATGGATGCCTCGCTGTCGACCGTTCCGGTCGCCTACAGCGAGGGCGACACCATGAAGGTCATCGTGATGATGGGCGACGGCATGAACACCACGACCTACTTCTTCGAAGATGACAGCCCCTATCGTGGCCCGGACTCCGACCTGTTCAAGATGGAGTATACCGATCAGCAGCTAGATTACGCCTATTACGTCTACAACTCGAACGTGCGCCGGTACGGTTCCAGCTTTGAATACCTGTGCGACTACTGGTGGTGGGAGTGCGTGTACGAGCCGTCCGACGTGACCAAGTCGGCCTATTTCATGCGCGACCCGGATTCCACATGGGCCGATGGTCTGGAAACCACGGCGAGCGAAGACGATCTGGCCAATGCCAACGCCTGTGAAGCGCTGGAGGCCGCCCTCGAGGCGGGGGGCAACAACCTCCAGGGGTATCTCAGCAATGGCTGTGACGACGTGGTCGATGCCGTGCTGGATGACTACTGGTACTACAACATCGACGAGGGTGTCTGGGTCAACGGGACCGACTTCGTCGAGATGGACGACACGCTCGACGGGTTCGTGAACCGACAGCGCCTGACCTGGGAACAGGCGTGGGGCATGATGTCGCCCGACGAATACGGTGACATCACCGGCATCTACGACGCACATAACGAATACGTCAATAACGGCTATGTCAATGGTTCGACCAAGAACCAGCGCATGGACCAGGTGTGCGGTGCGGCCAAGACCAACGGCGTGGTGATCTACACGATCGGCTACGAGATCTCCTCCGGTGGCACGGCCGAGCAGTCGCTCAAGAAATGTGCGTCGGGCTATAGCGCCGACACGGATTCGACGCCCTACTACTACCCGGTGGACGGGCTCGATATCACCACTGCGTTCAGCTCCATCGCGGGCAACGTGCAATCTCTGAGGCTGACACAATGATCAAGCGTCTGAAATACTTCCTGGGCCGTCAGGCCCGGGACGAAAGCGGCTCCGCTTCTGTCGAGTTCGTCCTGGTGTTCCCGGTCTACCTGTCCTTCATGATCATGTCGATCGAACTGGGCTTCATCACGATGCGCCACACCTTGATCGAACGCGGAATGGACATGGCGGTGCGCGAACTTCGCCTGGGCACCGGGACAGCGCCACAGCACGACGCGATCAAGGAAATGATCTGCGACAACGCGCTGATGGTTCTGGACTGCAAGAAAAACCTGCAGTTGGAGATGTCTCCGGCCAATCTCTTCGCGTTCAACACGCTGGATACGTCGCCCGACTGCACCGACAAGTCCGAGCCGGCCAAGCCGGTCCGCTCTTTCACACCCGGTCAGCAGAACGAATTGATGCTGATGCGGGCCTGCTACAAGTACGATCCTTTCTTTCCGGATGAATTCCTTGGCTCTGCCTTGTCCAAGGATACCAGCGGGCAGGCCTCCATCATCACGATGACTGCCTTTGTACAGGAGCCTATCTGATATGCTTTACGCGCGCTTCAAAGTCGCCTTTCGCAGCTTCTGGGATGATACACGCGGTTCGATCATGGTCGAGTCGGTGCTGTCCCTGCCATTGCTGTTCTGGGTGACGGCGGCGACTTTCGAGTTCTTCGAAATTCACCGCTACACAAGCGCGAGGGAAAAGGCGACCTACACGATCGCCGACATGATCTCTCGCGAGACGTCGAATGCGGGTATCACCTCCATCTACATGGACAACGCCCTGACGCTTTTCGACGAGATTTCCAACGATGAGGGCATCAACCAGTTGCGCGTGTCGGTCGTGCGCTTCAACGCGAATGACAACAAGTTCGAGATCAGCTGGTCGCAGGTGCGCGGTGTCGGCTCTCTGACGGCGCTGAGCACCCCGGACGTGGCCGAAGACCATGCCCGCCTGCCGATCATGGATCACGGTGAGGAGGTGATCCTGGTGGAATCGCTGTCCAGCTATCAGCCGCTGTTCAACGTGGGCATCGACGATGTCGATATCGAAACGCGCATCTTCACCGCGATCCGGTTTGCCCCGCAGATCTGTTACGAAGGGGCGTGCGGGCCTCAGGCCTGACGTTCGGCCATCAGCGCGGCGAGGATTTCCGCCGCCGCCTTGGCCTGTGACCCCGGCGTCACGCCACCGATTCCGACGCGGTTGCCAAGCCGCCACCAAAGCCCCGGCTCCCATCTGGCCGGGGTTTTGTGTTTCAGCTTCAGCAGGAAACCGTTCGACGGCTTGAACGCGAACATCCCGCGATCCATGGCCTCGATCGTCTCGAGGGGGGCGATTATTTCGCCGGTGCTGCTGCGCAGCCCGTCGCGGGTCACCTCAACGCTCAGCATCGTGGCGCGACGCATTCGTTCGGCCATCCACAACGCGCCCACGCCGATCACGATCAGGAACACCTGCCAGGCCACGTTCTGTGGCGGGTTGGTCAGCGACACGTAAACCAGCAAGACACCCAGCGCGGCCATCACGCCAACGCCCAGCACACGCCGGCCCATCGATGCCCGGATCACCGCCAAAACCTCTTGCTCTGCCATGGGCGTCTCCCTTGTCCGGGGTTTGCCATAGCGCGATTACCCGGAAGGTGCGAGGGGCATTTGCCGGACCCGATGCTGCGCAATTGCGCACATGGGCGCGATCATGGGCCCACATAATGCCATCTGGCGCACAGGGTGCGACCTGCCTATCTCTTTGATGAAAGGAGAATGCCATGTCCCTCAGACCCGTTCTTGAAACACGCCCGGCCCAGCCCACGATGGAGGGGGCCGGTGTCCATCTGCATCGCGCCTTCGGCTTTGCCGACCCCTCGGAACTGGACCCGTTCCTGCTGTTCGACGACTTTCGCAACGACGATCCGCGCGCCTATGCGCAGGGCTTCCCGTGGCATCCGCATCGGGGGATCGAAACGATCACCTATGTGCTGTCTGGCACGGTCGAACATGGCGACAGCCTTGGCAATACCGGCACGCTTGGCGCGGGCGACGTGCAATGGATGACCGCCGGATCGGGCATCATGCACCAGGAAATGCCCAAGGGAAACGCACAGGGCCAGATGCATGGCTTTCAGCTTTGGGCGAACCTGCCAAGCACCCTCAAGATGACCGCGCCGCGCTACCAGGATGTGCAGGGCAAGGACATTCCCGAGGTGATCGATGACGACGGCACGGCCGTGCGCGTGATCGTTGGGGAATTCTGGGGCAAACATGGCCCGGTCGACGGGATTGCCGCCGATCCGCAGTACCTTGATATCTCGGTGCCCGCAGGGGTCAAAAAGACCTTCAGGGTGGACACCTACCGGCGCAGCTTTGCCTACGTGTTCGAGGGCGCGGGCGCCTTTGCCGATGCCTCGGCCCCGACCGGCGTTCTGCTGGAAAAGGAGGTGGCCGGCCAAGAGGTGAACATCCGCGACCTGTCGGGCAACCGGACGCTGATCCGTTTCGGCGCCGGCGACGAGGTGACGGTTCAGGCCGGGCCCGAGGGCGTACGCTTCCTGTTGATTTCGGGCGCGCCCATCCAGGAGCCCGTCGCCTGGCACGGGCCCATCGTGATGAACACGCGCGCGGAATTGCAGACCGCGATGCAGGAATTGCGCAACGGCACCTTCATCCGGCCCGCACATTGAGAACTGGCCCGGCCCCGCAAGGCCGGGCCAACACGGATCACCCCGCCAGAAGATCGCCCGCATGGGCAATCGTGCTGCGGTTTTCCTCGACGAATTTCAGCATGTGACCGGTCGAGTAATTGCCGTCCTTGCTCGCCCCCAGTTCCGTCCAGGGCGTGAAGTCATGGGCCGAGCAGACCACGCTTTCGGGATCGAGATAGAGCAGCCGCAGCAGCGTGGTCGCCACGATTGTGCCCCCCACCGGGCCCAGCTTGCCACCATGGCTTTCGGCCTCCTGCAGGCAGTAATACCACAGCGGCGTCTTGGTGATCCCGTGGTCGCGCAATTCCCTGGGCGCGGGGATCTCCGGCACACCCATCTTGCGCGCCATCTGCTGGCCTGAGGCCAGCTCCAGCGCGAAGCGGTCGCGCAGCAGATTGCGCAGCGGCAGCTTGCGCGCCTGTTCGGCATCGATCGTGTGATGACCGATGGTCAGCGGGTCCCCGATGAACGGCAGGATGAAGATGCTTCCGGCCATCTTGCGCCCGATCGGGCGAGCCTTCTGGAACGTCGCGTTGCCCGGGAAATCAAACAGCCGCGTGAACGAGATGTTGCGCTCCTCGGGGCGGTAGGTGAATTCCGGGCGGCCCAGCTGGAACAGATCGAAATCGGGCATGTCGTCATTCAGCTTGTATTTCGACTGCACCGTGGCATGGCCAAAGCGGTAGGCCGCGCCCGAAAATTCGATCGGCATGACCGG
>JANSYB010000343.1 GCA_024742655.1 Paracoccaceae bacterium
CTGGACCACGGCGATGCTGTTTTTCCAGACGATGCTGATCGGTGGATATCTCTACGCGCATCTTCTGACACGCCACCTGCCCGTGCGCGCGCAGGTCTGGGTGCATCTTGCGCTATGGGGTGTGGCGCTCAGCTGTTTGCCACTGGCGGTGCCCGACGGGTGGACTTTCGACGCCACAGGGAACGCGGCCTGGCAGACCCTGATGCTGTTCGCCGCCGGTGTCGGACTGCCGTTCCTTGCGCTGTCGGCCAATGCCCCACTGATCCAGTTCTGGTACGGGCGCAGCGGCGGGCCCTCGGCGCATGATCCCTATTTCCTCTACGGCGCCTCGAACCTCGGTTCGCTGGCGGCCTTGCTTGGCTTTCCACTGGTGGCCGAACCGCTCTTTGGGGCGACCGGGATCGGCCTGGGATGGGCTGCGGGCTTCATCGCGCTTGGCGCCTTTCTGCTGATCAGCGGCTATTCGGCCAGCGGCGCGGCCGCCCCGTCCGCGCACCGGATGCAGGCCACAGCGGCCACCGCCCCGGGATGGGGCCGGATCGCGCATTGGGCCTTTCTGGCGTTCATCCCGTCCTCGCTGATGCTGGCGGTCACGTCAAAGATCAGCCTCGATCTGGGTTCCTTTCCCCTGATCTGGGTGGTGCCGCTGGCGCTTTACCTGCTGACCTTCGTGCTGTCGTTTTCCAACCGGCGGCTGTTGCCCGACACGGCCTTCCGTGTCGTAACGGCCGGGGTTCTGGGCCTCATGCTGCTCAGCTTCGTGGGTCTTCTGGGCAAAACGCTCAGCTGGACGGCCGCGGGCGGGCTGGTCGCGGGCTTCTTTGTCGTGACGCTTTTCGCCCATCGCAAGCTCTACGAGGCACGCCCCGATGCGGCGCATCTGACCACCTTCTATCTGACCATGTCCGTTGGTGGTGCGCTTGGCGGGCTCTTCAATTCGATCATCGCGCCTGTGGTGTTCGACAGCCTGCTCGAAGGCACGGTGACGGCGATTCTCGCGATCCTGCTGCTGCTCAAGCTCGAGGGCCGGATTGCCACGATCCCGCGCGCGCTTGGACGGGGCGGGATGATCGGGGCGGCCGGGGCGATCCCGGCGCTGGCCTCGATCGTGCTGGTCCAGCCGGCCAACTGGACGGCCACGGTGCTCTTTCTGGCGCTTGGCGCGGCGATCTGCGCTAAATTCCTGTGGCGCGACCTGGTGGCCTGTTACGGCGCGGCGCTAGTCCTGTTCCTGGTCGCCGTCTGGCAGTTTCCCGACACGGCCCTGCTGCGCGATCGCAGCTTTTTTGGCACGCATGTCGTGACCGAAGATGAGGACGGTCTGCGCGTCTATGGCAACGGCACGACGGCGCATGGCGCACAGCGCGTTTCCGATGACACGGCCGACCGGCCCGAACCCTTGTTCTATTATCACCGCAACGGGCCCATGGCGCAGGTGATGACCTCGCCCGAGGGCCGCGCCGCCCGCTCTATCGGGATCGTGGGCCTGGGTGTGGGCTCGCTGGCCTGCTATGCTCAGCCGGGCCAGGACTGGCAGTTCTACGAGATCGACGCGCTGGTCGACACGGTGGCGCGCAGCCCGGAATACTACCGTTTCCTGTCGGCCTGCACGCCCGACGCGCCGACCCATCTGGGCGATGCGCGCGTGGTTCTGGCCGCCCAGTCGGACATGCGCTACGACATTCTGGTGATCGATGCCTACAGCTCGGATTCGGTGCCGGTGCACCTCACGACACGTGAGGCGCTGGAGCTTTACATGAACCGCCTCACCCCCGGTGGCATCCTCGTCTTTCACATCTCCAACCGCTACTACGCGATCGAACGCCCGCTGGGTCGCGCCGCCGCCGAACTCGGCCTCGTTGGACGTTTGCAGGATTACAAGGGCAACGAAAGCGTCGATCCCGGCGACACGGCCTCCACGGTGGTCACGCTGACCCGATCGCTGTCGGAGCTTGGCACGTTGGCCGATGATCCGCGTTGGGGACCGCTGGAAAATGACGGTGGTCGGGTCTGGACCGATGATTTCGCCAACCTTTTGTCGATCATGAAATAACCGGCGGGCCGGCGCCCGGAAAATTCGTAGAATTTTCTCCTGCCGTCAGGCCGAGAGCGCCTTGGCCAGACGCGGCAGGCGCGCCTTTTTCAAAAGCGGGCGCATCTGCCAGTCCTCGGCCGACAAGCGGCGCGCCTCGGCCAGCACGTCGTTGGCCACTGCGTGCATCAGCTCGGGCTGCGCCTCGAAGACGCCCATCAGGAAACTGTCGGGATCGGCGCGGGCGACCCCTTCCTCCGCCAGCAGGTTGCGCGGAAAATCCCGCGCGTTCAGTGTCAGGATCAGGTCGGCGGATCCGGCGATCGCCGCGGCCAGCACATGCAGGTCTGCCGCATCCGGCAACCAAAGCCGTGCCTCCAGTGACGGGGGCCAGTCCACCTCCGCCCCGGGCCAATCGCGCTTCAAAAGTGCCGCCTCGGCCTCGGCCTGGGCCACCCCCGCCTCGCCCAGTTTGCGTGCGGCGCGCATCCATTCGCCCACGATCCGCGCCGACCATAGCGGCGTGAACACGCCCTGCGCCGCCACCCCCAGCAACATCTGTCGCATGACCGTTGGATAGATCACGCAGGTGTCCAGAACCGCTCTCAAAGGCGGAACACCAGCGATTTG
Source organism: Paracoccaceae bacterium (assembly GCA_024742655.1). GTDB lineage: Bacteria > Pseudomonadota > Alphaproteobacteria > Rhodobacterales > Rhodobacteraceae > Roseovarius. The sequence goes on from JANSYB010000343.1 coordinate 2,663, forward strand.
AGATAACCCGATTCCGCCAGCTGCGGATGCAACGGATGATCCGGCCCGGCATAGCCGGTATGGATCAGCTGGCCTGTGCGCCCGGCCCGCCCGATGCCACGCACACAGGCGGTCCGGAACTTGTCCGGCGTGGCCGCATGAGAGCATGAGCACAACACCAGATAGCCACCAACTGTCACGAGTGGCGCGGCAAGCCGGGCCACCTTTTCATACGCGCGCAGCCCCGCCTCGAGTGCCGGTTTGTTGGGTGCAAAGGCAGGTGGGTCACAGATCACCACGTCAAATCGTTCGCCCTCGGCACCCATGGCCGTCAGCGCATCGAACGCATCGCCCTGCCGGGTGTCCAGCTGTGCGGCCATGCCCATCTGCGCCGCCCCCTGTCGGGCCAGATCGAGCGCGGCCTGTGACCCGTCCACGGCAATCGCCTGCGTGGCTCCCTGTGCCAGCGCGGCCAAGGCGAAACCGCCCACATGGCTGAAGACATCCAGCACCCGCCCACCACCGGCCAGACGCGCCGCGAAGGCATGGTTGTCTCGCTGGTCATAGAACAGGCCGGTTTTCTGCCCTCCGGTCAGGTCCGCCATATACGTGGCGCCGTTCATGGGCACCGGCACCGGGCCCTCCGGCGCCTGCCCGACCAAAACCGCGTTCGTGTCATCCAGACCTTCCAGCGCGCGGGCACGGCCCGACGCGTTCTTCAGGACATGGCGCACGCCCGTCACCTCGACCAGCGCCGCGGTCAGATCGTCGAGCAGAAGATCGGCCCAGGCCGCGTTCGGCTGGATCACCGCGATATCGTCGAAGCGGTCGATCACCACGCCCGGCAGGCCATCGGCCTCGGCATGCACAAGTCGGTAATGCGGGGTTTCGTACAGCCTTTCGCGCAGCGCCAGCGCCCGGGTCAGCCTTGCGTGAAACCACGCCCGGTCAACATGCGCGGTAACATCGTCATTGACGACACGCGCGAAAATCTTCGAGGCCGGGTTCACCGTCACCAGTTTCAGCGGGCGCCGCTCGGCATCCTCGAGCACGGCAAGACTGCCGGGGGCAAGCGCCTTTGTGCGACGATCGGTGACCAGCTCGTTGTCATAGACCCAGGGAAATCCATGGCGGATGGCTTGCACCCGCGCCTTGGGTTTCAGGCGCACAACAGGAAAAGGGGACGGTGTCATGCCGTCCCCTTAAGCGTTTTCCGTCAGATCGAAAAGATCAGAGTTGGTTGAGTGCGCCGAGGAAGCCGAGATTGGCGGCCTGGTAGCCATCCGCGCTGGTCAGCTCGGTCTGGATGACCTTGGCGAGCTGCTTGGTGATGCGGTATTTCTGCGTGGCACCCTGGCTTTCGGCCTGAATGGCCGCCTGCCCGCCA
>JANSYB010000715.1 GCA_024742655.1 Paracoccaceae bacterium
GGAGTTCTATTCCGGGGGGTCGGCCTTGGCCAAGGGGCGGGAAATGACCCGCGATGTTCTGGACCGCAGCCCGGATCTTGATTTCATCTATTACTCCAACGACCTGATCGGGGCGGGTGGCCTGCTGTATCTGATGGAGCAGGGGATCGATATCCCGGGCCGGATGGGCCTTGCGGGATTCAACGGTGTGAATCTGCTAAAGGGGTTGCCACGGGAACTGGCTTCGATGGATTCCTGCCGTCAGGAAATCGGGCGCAAGGCCGCCGAGATCATCGCGGCGCGCGCAGAGTCGGAAAATGCGATACCAGCTGAACGCGTGGTTCTCGAACCCAAGATCAGTTATGGCGACACCCTGCGGCGTCGGTAAGGCGCGGGCATTCTGGAAACTGTCGCGGACAGACGAGATTCGTTGCGTCGCCCGTGGATGGTGAACCGAAAGGCTGGCCGTGATGGCGGGCCGCGAGGGGAGATATAATCATGAAAGTAGGTTTCATCGGGCTTGGCAATGTCGGTGGCAAGCTGAGCGGGTCGTTGCTGCGCAACGGGACCGATCTGACGGTTCACGACCTGAACCCGGATCTGGTCGCGGGGTTTGTGGCGCGTGGTGCGACAGCGGCCGAGAACCCGGCGCAGATGATGCGCGAGTGCGATGCCGTGATCACCTGCCTGCCCAGCCCGGCCGCCAGTGCCGCCGTTATGGAGGAGATGCTGCCCGAGGTCGGACCGGGCAAGATCTGGATGGAGATGTCGACGACCGACGAGGCCGAGGTCAAGCGTCTCGGCGAACAGGTCATCGCGCAGGGCGGTGCGGCTGTGGATTGTCCCGTTTCGGGCGGCTGCCACCGGGCCGATACCGGCAACATCAGTATCTTTGCCGGGTGTGACCGCGCCACATTCGAACGTATCCTGCCGTTTCTCAAGACCATGGGCCGGCGCATTCTGCACACCGGGGACCTGGGCAGTGCCTCGGTTCTGAAGGTGATGACGAACTATCTTGCCACGGCCAACCTGCTGAGCGTTTGCGAGGCGCTTGTTACGATGAAGGCCGCAGGCCTGGACCTGAACACCACCTTCGAGGCGATCAAGATCAGTTCGGGCACGTCTTTCGTGCATGAAACCGAAAGTCAGGTGATCCTGAACGGTTCGCGGGACATCAACTTTACCATGGACCTTGTGAAAAAGGATATCGGCCTGTTCCAGGCGATTGCCGACCGTACGAATGTGCCTCTGGAAATCTCGCCCTTGATGATTTCGATCTTCGAGGATGGAATCCGGCGTTTCGGCGAGCGGGCGCAATCGGATGACATCATCCGGCGGCTGGAGGAGGCGACGGGCCTTGATATCACGGCCCCGGGTTTTCCGGCGCATATGGTCGATGATGAGCCCGAGGAGCCGGGATACGAAGTGGTGCCGCAGGGTTTGTGACATTTGGGGAACGCCGGCGGCCGATCCTGTGTCCGTTTAGTTGGTCTTAACCACCGCAGCGTGATTCATTTGCATGGAATCGCGCGATGTGGCTGACTCGCGCCGTGTAACTCTGGGCTGATGTTATGTTGTTGCTTGCGGGACTGATGGGAATGATGGCGGTGGGTGCCGCGGCCCTATGGGGGCTGGACGAGGCAGACC
>JANSYB010000448.1 GCA_024742655.1 Paracoccaceae bacterium
GCGACAGCTTTCCTCCTCAACGAGGTAATGGGCGGCGCCGAAACTGCCGCGCAGGTTCAGGACCGACTTGATGCCGTTCGCCTTCATCGCGGCAAAGCGTTTATGCGTCGGCTGGTTGGAGCGATAGACACCGGGCGCGATTTCCCAGAAATTGGTCCACAGGGTCCGCAGGACCGCGTGATCGAACCAAAGATTGTAGATATTCGCCCGCCGGCGGTTTTCCGGCGTGGACAGGTCGGTGTTGTAAGACGCGCGCAGATCCCGCTCCCAATCGGAAATCCGTTTGAAAAGTTTCATCTGTTGCTGCGCGCTCCATTCTGCGGACGCCCCCATTTAGGGGGTGGGGCGCTGCAACACAAGTCGTCAGCCCATCGGATTGACGCCGCCGTGCGTGCGGATAGAGTGCCGGCCTGATCCAATGGAGAACTCGCCCATGTCCAGTGCCGGAGGCCGTCCCCATCTCGCCATTCCGGGCCCGTCCGTGATGCCCGACGCCGTGCTGAGCGCGATGCATCGCGCCGCCCCGAACATTTATGCCGGCGAACTGATCGAGATGATGCCGCAGCTGACCGCCGACCTGACGGCGGTGGCGCGCACCGCGGGGCAGGTGGCCATCTACATTGCAAACGGCCACGGCGCGTGGGAGGCCGCGTTGGCCAATACGCTGATGCCGGGCGATGCGGTTCTCGTTCCGGCGACGGGGCGGTTCGGTCATGGCTGGGGCGAAGTGGCCACCAGCCTTGGGGCCCAGGTGGATCTGCTGGATTTCGGCCGGCAGGTGCCGATCGATCCGCAGCGGTTGGAAGAAGCGTTGCGCGCCGACAAGGATCACCGGATCAAGGCGGTTCTGGCCACTCACGTGGATACGTCGACCTCGATTCTCAACAATATGGCGGGCATTCGCGCCGCGATGGACGCGGCCGGGCATCCGGCACTTTTGATGGCGGACTGCATCGCCTCGCTGGCCTGCGACCGGTTCGAGATGGATGCCTGGGGCGTCGACGTGATGGTCGCGGCCAGTCAGAAAGGTTTGATGACGCCGCCGGGCCTGGGATTCGTGTTCTTCAACGAACGCGCCGCACAGGCGCGGGCCGGGCTGGCGCGGGTCAGCCGGTACTGGGACTGGGCCCCGCGCGCGTGCCCTGAAATGTTCTATCAGTATTTCGGAGGCACGGCGCCCACCCATCACCTCTACGGATTACGGGCCGCGCTGGACATGATCGCGGCCGAGGGGCTTGATGCCATATGGGCACGGCATGTCCGGCTGGCCGGGGCCGTCTGGGCGGCCTGCAACGTCTGGGGACAGGACGGACCGTTGCGGCTGAACGTGGCCGACCCCGCGCATCGCAGCTGTGCGGTGACCGCGCTTGCCCTCGATCCGCCTGATGGCACACGCCTGCGTGACTGGCTGGCGTCGCATATGGGGGTGACGCTCGGCATCGGTCTGGGCATGGAGACGCCCGAGGATCCGCACAGCGATCGCGCGTTCCGGATCGGACATATGGGGCATATCAACGCCCATGCCCTTATGGGGGTGCTGGGCGCGATCGAGGCAGGGTTGACGGCGCTGGAGATCCCGCACGGTCACGGCGCGCTGGAGAAGGCCAGCAGCGTGCTTGCGGCTTGAGGGTCAGGCCCGGTCGCCAAGGCGCCGGATCAGCCAGTTCAGACCCCATCCCGCGGCGAGCACCACCCAGAAGCCGTAAATCGCCCAGAGCGCGATGAAAATCCAAAGCAGGTTCACCAGCCCCATCGCGAGGGCCGCGTTGGTGTAATTGGGCGCTTCTGGCAGGTTTCCGCGTCGCATATCCCGAGTTTAGCGCAGGATTCGCGTCTGTCAGGTTAAAATCTGCGTGACAGGCCTACCGGCGCGCGTCTTTCAGCGCCTCGGGCAGGGCTGCCGCCAGCCGGTCCAGTTCCACCTCCGGGCCACAGCTAACGCGGATGCAGCGGTTTTGCGGGGCCACGAAGGGCATGCGCACGAAGACACCCCGCGCCACCAGCCCATCCAATACGCAGCGCGCGAAATCGCCATCAACGTCACAATCGACCGCCACGAAATTGGTGGCCGAGGGCAGGGCGCCCAACCCGTTTGCCCGCGCAATCCCGGTGATCCTGTCGCGGGCCAGGGCGACGTTTTCGCGGGTCTGGGTAAGCCAGTCATGATCTTGCAACGCGGCCAGCGCACCGATCTGCGACAGCCGGTTCATGCCGAAATGGTTTCGGATCTTGTCGAAGCTGCGGATCAGGTCCGGCGCGCCCACCGCATAGCCGACCCGTGCGCCCGCCATGCCGTAAGCCTTTGAAAAGGTGCGCATTCGTATCACGCGCGGGTCATCCGGGGCGACCGGGGCCGCGGTGCCTTCGGGGGCGAACTCGACATAGGCCTCGTCGAGCACCAGCAGGCAACCCTCGGGCAGGTCATCCAGCATGGCGGTGATCCTTGCCCCGTCATGCCATGTGCCCATGGGATTGTCGGGATTGGCGATATAGACCAGCTTGGCGCCGGTTTCATGCGCCTTTGCGGTCAGGGCGGCGGGATCCTCGTGGTCTTCGGCATAAGGCACCTTGTGCAACACCCCGCCAAAGCCCGCGACATGGTAGTTGAAGGTGGGATAGGCGCCATCTGATGTCACCACCGCATCCCCCGGCCCGATCAGCAGGCGCACAAGATAGCCCAGAAGCCCGTCAATCCCTTCTCCGACCACGATATTGCCGGGCTGCACCTGCAAATGCCGGGCCGCTGCGCAGCGCAGGTCATGGCTGGCCGAGTCGCCGTATTTCCAGATCTCCGGCGCGGCGTCCTGCATGGCCTGTATCGCCCTGGGCGAGGGGCCAAAGCCGTTTTCATTGGCACCAAGCCGGGCCTCGAACGGGGCGCCGCGTTGGCGTTCCTGTTCTTCGGGCCCGACAAAGGGCACTGTTGCAGGCAGCGAGGCGACAAGCGGGGTATAGCGTGGACCAGTCATGCCGGGCAGATAACGGTATCGCGCGTTCGGGTGCAAGGCCTTGAAAAGCCGTGGCTTCCTACATATCTGCGAGTCACTCGCAATTACTGGGGGGGGGTGGCAGATGCCCAACCTGACACGTCGTGGTTTTATCGCGGCCAGTCTTGCCGCAGGTGGCCTGCGCGCGGTGCCCGTGGCCGTGACGCGCACGGGCGGTCGGCGCATCCTGAC
>JANSYB010000422.1 GCA_024742655.1 Paracoccaceae bacterium
CGCGGCGTGCAGTGGAACCTCGGCAAGGTCTTTTTCGGAGACAGGAAGGTTTACGAATTCAACCTTCTGCCCGAAACCGGCCACCGCCGCCCGGCCTTTATCAACCTGCAGCAATACTATCTTGAACAAGACCTCGTCGCATGCATCCGAACATTGCAGGACAACGGATGCGCAATCGATCTGCGCGGCGGCAACCGGGTTACGTCACTGAAGACGCGACAAAAAGGTGCGGCATTGACCATCGACACCCCGGACGGGCCTTACGAGATGATGGCCGATTGGGTGATCGCCTGCGACGGGGCGGGCTCTGCTGTGCGTGACATGATGGGCCTTGGCTTTACCGGCCGGGTCTTCGAGGACAATTTCCTGATCGCGGATGTCTCCATGCAGGCCGAGTTCCCCACCGAACGCTGGTTCTGGTTCGATCCGCCCTTCAATCCGGGCCAGTCGGCGCTGTTGCACAAACAGCCCGATGATATCTGGCGGATCGACCTGCAACTGGGCCACGACATCGACCGTGAGGCCGAAAAAGAACCCGCCCGCGTGCGTGCCCGCGTTTCCCAGATGCTGGGCGAGGGCGTGGCGTTCGATCTGGAATGGGTGTCGATCTACACGTTTCAGTGCCGCCGCATGGACAGGTTCCGGCACGGCCAGGTGATCTTTGCCGGTGACGCGGCGCATCAGGTCTCGCCCTTCGGCGCGCGCGGGGCCAATTCCGGCCTTCAGGACACCGACAACCTCTGTTGGAAACTGGCCGCCGTCATCCGGGGCAAGGCCCCCGAGACCCTGTTGGACAGCTACGAGGTCGAGCGGGTGCAGGCAGCGGATGAAAACATCCTCAACTCCACCCGCTCCACCGACTTCATCACCCCCAAGTCCGAGATAAGCCGCGTCTTCCGCGACGCGGTGCTCGACCTTTCCGAACACCACCCCTTCGCCCGGCCCTTCGTCAACTCCGGCCGCCTCTCGGTGCCCTGCATCCATGACGGCTCACCGCTCAACACACCTGACGGGTTGCCCGGAGGCCCGGGCCGGTCTCGCCCCGGCGCACCCTGCCCGGACGCGGCGCTGAACGATGGGTTCCTGCTCGACCGGCTGGGCTGGCAGTTTCAGCTGCTGGCCCTCGACACGCGCCCGCCGCCCGTCAACGGCTTGCCGGTTCTCGACCTGACCGGGCAGCTGACACCGGACCTCAAAGCCCGCTATCTCGGCACGGCCGACAACGCTCTCTACCTGATCCGCCCCGATCAGCACATCGCCGCCCGCTGGGCCACGGCCAGTGCCACCGGCATCCAATCCGCCCTCGCACGGGCCATGGGACACACCCGATGACCGACCTCATTCTGACCCCGAACCTCGACAACGCAGACGATGTCTATGCCGCGATCCTCTCCGAGCATGACGGCCTGAGCCCCAAGGACAGCGCCGCTCTCAATGCCCGGCTCATCCTGATCCTTGCCAACCATATCGGCGACCCCAAGATCATTCGCCAGGCGCTGAACGCCGCGAAGGCCTCTACCGCATAGTCCTGCCTTTCATCGTTCCGGAAATACTCAAAATCCCCGGCCAGAAGATCACCCCACCACCTGGTGGACCTCGATCACGTTGCCGTCCGGATCATAAAAGTAGATCTGGTGCCAGCCCTTCACGGCGCTTTCGCCCCAATCCGAATAGGGCACGCCCTTTTCCTTCAGATGCGCCTTGAACGCCTCGATATCATCGCAGCGATAGGCGATATGGCCCTTCTCGACCGGGTTCACGATCTGGGCGGTGCGAAAGCCCGCCATCACGTCCTTGCGCGCCACGTGGATATGCGTGCGCCCGTCCTCGAGAAACGCAACATCCCCGGCATAGACATCCGCGTCACCACGTAGCCCCGGCAGATCGTCCTTTGCCTCGTCGAGGCGCATGACGTCACGGTAGAACGCGTCCATCTCCTCGACCTTCTCGGTCGACAGGTTGATGTGATGCAGGGTCAGTTTCATGGGCCTCTCCTCCGCTCCCGGCTGGACCCCCACTCAACAACAGGCTTTAATCGCTGCCAAGTCCGAAAGGAGTAATCCATGCCCGCGCCCGAGAACCGTTTCAAATCCGCCCTGGCCCGGGGTGAGACGCTGTATGGCTGCTGGGCGGGGTTCGCCGATGCCTATGCCACCGAAATCCTCGCCACCGCCCGGTTCGACTGGCTGGTGCTGGATGGCGAACACGCGCCCAACGACCTGCGCAGCATCATGGCACAGCTTCAGGTGCTTCAGGGTCAGCACAGCCAGCCCGTCGTGCGCCTGCCAATGGGCGAGGCCTGGGCGATCAAGCAGGCGCTGGATGCCGGGGCGCAGACCCTGCTGATCCCGATGGTGGAGAGCGCCGAACAGGCCCGCGACCTTGTGCGCGCGATGCGTTACCCACCGCAAGGCATCCGCGGTTCGGGTGCGGCGCTTGCGCGGGCATCGCGCTTTTCCGGCATTCCCGATTACGTGACCACGGCCAATGACCAGATGTGCCTTGTCGTGCAGATCGAAAGCTGTGCGGCGCTCGACGCGCTCGATGATATCTGTGCGGTGGACGGGGTCGATGCGGCCTTCATCGGCCCTTCAGACCTTGCGATGGACATGGGGCTGCAGGGCGACAGCCAGCACGCCGATGTGCAGGCAGCAATGAAGGATGCGCTGTGCCGCATCGCGGCCTCCGGCAAGGCCCCCGGGATCCTCGCCACCGATCACGACAGCGCGCTGCGATACCGCGACTGGGGCGCGCGTATGCTGGGCTTGGGTATCGATGTCACCCTTTTTGCCCATGCAGCCCGTGACCTGATGGCGCGCTACCGCGATGGCTGACCGGTTGCTCGCCGATCTGGGCGGCACCAACACCCGGGTGGGGCTGGCCGATGCCAGCGGGTTTCTGCCCGACACCGCGCGCAGCTATGCCAATGCCGGGTTCGACGGTCTTGCGACCCTGCTGGCCGCTTACCTCAACGACATGAAACCGGGACCGATCCGCGCGCTCTGCGCGGGCGTCGCCGGGCCTGTGCGGGGCGCGACGGCGCAACTGACCAACCGCGACTGGTTCATCGACGGCAGCGTTCTGTCACAGGCCACGGGCGCCGGCCGCGTGCATCTGCTCAACGATCTGCAGGCACATGGCTATGCGCTCGACGATCTCGCGCCCGGCACGCTGAAGCCACTGATCCCCGGCGCTCCCGATCCGAAAGGCCCGCGCCTTGTGCTGAACCTTGGAACAGGTTGCAACATCGCCGTGGTGCACAGGCTGGCAGACCGCCTTTTCGTGCCGGCCTCGGAGAGCGGCCATACCACCCTGCCCGATTGGCCCGAGATGCGC
>JANSYB010000201.1 GCA_024742655.1 Paracoccaceae bacterium
CGCGATGCCGGTGAATGTCGCGCCCAGCGTCAGCCAGAACGCGAAAGGCCCGATCCACTGCATGGCCCAGCCGGTGACCATCGGTCCGGCAATGGCCCCCAACCCGAAGGTGAAGACCAGTCCGCCCGAGGCGGCAGGCATGTCCTCGGACGACAGGAAGTCGTTCGTATAGGCCAGAAACAACGCGTAGAGCGGCGTGGTGACCCCGCCGGCAAAGAACGCGGCGGACAACAAAGATGCCTGGCTTTGCCCCATCACGTAGCCGATCGCGCAGGACGCCGCGCCAAGACTTGCGGCCCCGAAGATCAGCACCCGCCGGTCCATCCGGTCCGACAGCCAACCGATGGGAAATTGAAACAACAACGCGCCCGCAAAGAGCATCGCCACGAAAAGCGCGATCTGCGCCGCCGAAAGGCCGATCTGCGTGCCGAACACGGCCCCCATGCCCGACTGGGTGGCATAGACACTGCCCAGAAGAAAAATGCCTACCGTGCCGAGTGGCGAACTGGTGAAAAGCTTGCGCAGCGACATGGGCCGCGCGACCTCGACCACCGGGGCCGGCGACACCGACAGAAGGATCGGCGCAAAGGAGATAGACACGAGGATCGACGCCCCGATGAACAAGGCCGAAGTTGCCGCGTCGCCCAAGGTCAGAAGGCCCTGTGCACCGATGATTCCGACCGTCTGCGCGATCATGTAGGCCGACAGCAGCTTGCCCCGGTTTTCATTCGTGGCCGCATTGTTGAGCCAGCTTTCGGCAGCGACATAGATACCGGACATGCAAAACCCGATCAGGATGCGCAACAAGGTCCAGGCCCACGGCTCTGCCAGCAGGGTAAAGGCGATCAGCCCGCCCGACATGAAACTGCCAAGTGCGGCAAAGACGCGGACATGGCCGACCCGCTGGATCAGGAGCGGGGTCAGTCGTGCGCCGGAAAGAAAGCCAATGAAATAGCCCGAGGTGATGACCGCGAGCTCCGAGGCGGAAAACCCCTCGATCCCGCCGCGCAGCCCGATAAGGGTGAAATGCATCCCGTTGCCGAGCATGATCAGAACAATGCCCAGAAGGAGTGCCCAGACGTTGGCAAGTACCTTGAACATGTCGCCCCCTTGTTCTGCTGGCCAGTATTACCCCCGGCTTGCGGTGCCATGACAGGGCGCGTCAAGCAACGATCGGCCGTAAGGGAATTCCACAGGAGGGTTTCGTGTGCCGCGGCAGGGACGATGCCCAAGGAGTGGGCAGCACGTTGGCCCGGCCCCGAAAAGACAAACCCCCGAAGCGGCTGCCCGGGGGTCGTCGAAATCGTGTCGAAGCTTTGCGCTTAACGTCTCAGAGAAGACCCTCGCGCTGTGCCTTTTTACGGGCCAGCTTGCGGGCGCGGCGAATGGCCTCGGCCTTTTCGCGGGCGCGTTTTTCGGACGGTTTCTCGAAATGCTGCCGAAGCTTCATTTCACGGAACACGCCTTCACGCTGCAGTTTCTTCTTCAGGGCACGAAGCGCCTGATCGACATTGTTGTCACGAACACTAACCTGCATGTGGTTGTCACCACCTTTCTAAGTTGGATTTGCAAGATTTGCAGGAAGTGTCCGTATAGCAAAGCCGGATTAGTTTGTCTAGGGTAAGGATCACAAGCCCGAGGAGGCCCGAAATGTCGGATCAGGACGTCAAGACCACCCTGTTGGAGGCCGCGAAACCCCATGTGCCCTTCGACGGCTGGAGCGAGGCCACCTTTCGCGCGGCCATGGAGGATGCCGGAATCAATGCCGGTCTGGCGCAGGCCGTGTGCCCACGCGGGGCAGTCGACCTGGCGCTGGCCTATCACGAAGAGGGCGATCAGGCGATGCTGGTCCGTCTGGCCGAGGCCGATCTGGGTCAGTTGCGCTTTCGCGACAGGGTGGCGGCGGCGGTCCGCTACCGTCTGGAGGCGGTCGAGGACAAGGAACTGGTGCGCCGTGGTGTGACCCTGTTCGCGCTGCCGCATCACGCGCTGGACGGCGCACAGGCGATCTGGCGGACATGCGATCGGATCTGGACGGCCCTGGGCGACACGTCCGAGGATGTGAACTGGTACACGAAGCGGGCCACGCTGTCGGGGGTGTATTCCTCTACGGTGCTGTATTGGCTGGGCGATGACAGCCCCGGGCATGAGCGTACATGGGCCTTTCTGGACCGTCGGATCGACGACGTGATGCAGATCGAAAAGGTCAAGGCCAGGGCGCGCGACAACAAGCTGGTCAGCGGTTTGATGGCCGGACCCCTGTCATTCGTCAATCGCATTCGCAAACCCGGTCCGCGCCAGACAACCGGTATGCCGGGCCGCTGGACCCGCTAGTGGATTGACCCGCCGTCGTTGCATTCTGTCTCAGGGCTGATACGACAGAAACAGCCAGAAGCAAGACAGGAATGGCGCGGATGATGCGTGTGATCGAAATCACCCGACCCGGCGGACCGGACGTTCTGCAACCCTCGGAGCGTCCCATTCCCAAACCCGGCGCTGGAGAAGTCCTGATCCGTGTGGCCTATGCCGGGGTGAACCGGCCCGATGCCCTGCAGCGCGCGGGCGCCTATGACCCCCCCAAGGGCGCCAGCGATCTGCCTGGTCTCGAGGCTGCGGGAGAGATCGTCGAGATCGGGGACGGTGTCAGCACATGGTCCGTGGGCGATCGGGTCTGCGCCCTTTTGCCCGGCGGCGGCTATGCCCAGTACGCGGTCACACCGGCGGCGCATTGCCTGCCCGTTCCCGATGGCCTGGGCCTGAAAGAGGCCGCCTGCCTGCCCGAGACCTGTTTCACGGTCTGGACCAACGTGTTCCTGCGCGGCGCATTGAAAGGCGGCGAGAGGTTCCTGGTCCACGGCGGCTCAAGCGGGATCGGGACGACCGCGATCCAGTTGGCGCGGGCCTTTGGCGCGCGTGTCTTCACGACCGCCGGATCGGATGAGAAATGCCGCGCCTGTCTGGACCTCGGTGCCGAACAGGCGATCAATTACCGTAACGAGGATTTCGTTGAGATCCTGCGCGCGGCGGGCGGTGCGCACCTCATCCTCGACATGGTCGGCGGTGATTACCTGCCGCGCAACGTGCGCGCGTTGGCCGATGACGGGCGGCTGGTGCAGATCGCGTTCCTGCAAGGTGCGCAGGTCGAGTTGAACTTTGCCGAGGTCATGATGCGCCGGCTGACCATCACCGGCAGCACGCTGCGCCCGCAATCGCCGCTGGCCAAGGCCCGGATCGCAGATGGATTGCGCGCCCATGTCTGGCCGCTGATCGAGGCCGGGCGCATCGCCCCGGTCATGGATTCCGAGTTCCCCCTGCAAGAGGCCAGCGCCGCCCATGCCCGGATGGAAAGCAGTGCCCATGTGGGCAAGATCGTGTTGAAGGCGGGCTGACCCTTGGGCATTGCGCAATTGATCATCCTTGCGCTTGCCGGGCTGAGCGTCTTGCTGAGCGCTGTCGCCATTCGCCGTGATGTGCCGCCTGACTGGCGGTTTGCCGTGCCCGAGGCCCTGCCGGCCAACGGGGCGCCGCGTTTTGAAACCGTGTTCGACTATACCGCCCCTGCCGGACAAGCCCATTCGCCCAGTATCGTTCTGCAGCCCGACGGGTTCGACGTGCTGTGGTTCGAAGGCTCGCAAGAGGCGCAGGCCGATGTGGATATCCATCACGCAGCCCTGCGCCGAAACGCCGGGGCGTGGCAGGTCACGGCCCGGGGCGAGCGGATCACCCGGTCGCAACTGGGCGCGGCCAGTGTCCCGCGGCAACTGGTGGTGACCCTCGGCAACACCGTCGATAACGAGCGCCGGTCGGGCGATGTCTATGCCACGGTGGTTTCGGTCGGCGGATGGGCGATGGCCTCGGTCGCCGATGTCAGGATGGAGGCGGATGGCCCCCGATCCGCACGCAAGCTCAACCTGTCGCCGTTTCTGAACCGCTCTCATCTGGTGAAATCCCCGATGGTGGATTTTGCCGATGGCAGCCTGGGCCTGCCTGCCTATTTCGAGATGGGCGCGACCCATGGCGTGCTGGTCCGTCTGGATGCCGAGGGCCGGGTGCGCGACACCGCCCGCATCGCGGGCGCGGGCAAACCGATTCAGCCGATGATCGTCCCGTTGAGCGAAACCCGCGCCATCGCGTGGCTGAGGGATTTCGAGCCGTCGGGCCGGTTGCTGGTCAGTGAAACCCGTGATGGCGGCAAGACATGGTCGCCGGTGCGCCCGCTGGACATGCCCAACCCGAGCGCACCCGTCGCCGCCCTGAACCTGGGGCAGGGGCGGATCGTGATGGTGGTCAATGATGACCCGGACGGCGCGGATCGCCTCAGCCTTCTGGTGTCCGAGAATGAGGGACAAAGCTGGCAACATCTGCGCACGCTGGAGGAAAATGGCGTCGGCGCGCGCTACCCGGTGCTGCGCCGGCTTGGTGCGGACGAGATTGCGCTGGCCTATTCGGTGGGCAACAAGCAAGGCGTGCGGGTGCATGTGTTCAATGCTGCATGGCTGGTGACGCAATGAGCGGGCTTGGGGCGACAGTCGCGCTTGCCATTGTGTTGGGCTGGGTCGTCTTCGCCCTGTCGGGCCTGCTGCTTGCTCCGCCATGGCCCGCCGTTCTGGCGCTTGGGGGTGGCGTTCTGCTGGTGCTTGTGGCGCGCGACACGCTTGCCGCGAACGGGCTGGTTGCCCTTCTGGCGCCGTTCGGGGTGATGCTGCCGGGGCTGGCGCTTCGGCATATGGCCGTGGCGCAGGGCCTCTCGGTTCCGGGGTTTTCCACGGCGGAGATCGCTGTGTTCCTGGTGCTCTACACCGCCTTCCTGTGCACGGCCTTCGGGGTTATCCCGGTCGACATTTATCGCTACGGCTATGCCCCCTGGCCGGTTGCGTTCATGGTGCTGGCGGTTTGCGCCTATGCGCTGGCGACGGGGAACTGGTTCCTCGCCGGCGTCGCGGTTTTGGGGCAACTGGCGTGGGTCATGGGCTGGGGCAGCAGCAACTGGTTCGACATGATGCTGCATGTCCTGCTCGTGCCGGTGGCGGCCGTGGTGCTGATCACCAGACTGCTTTAACGGACCGGATCGAAAAGGGCATCGTCGAGCGTGCAATCGCGGATCACGTCGCGCCCGCAGGGAACGGGCGTCAGATCCTTGGACAGGCACAGTCGCGCCTCCTGGATGCGCCCGCCCCGGCAGGTGATGGTCAGCATGTCGGGCTCCCATCCCGGGTTCGCCTTCAGGAACGCCTCTTCCACGACTTGTGCCGGCAGACGCACGGGTTTACCCAGTTCGCGAAAGACGTCGGGGCGGTTCACGCGGTCGAATGCCTCGCGGGACACTGCATAATAGGCCGGCGCCGACAGGCCCGTGCAGGAGCCGTGTTTCTTCCATTGGTACCACGCCAGCCCGGACGAGCCCATGATATCGGCCATGTCGCGGGTCATTGCCCGGGACGGCGGGCGTTCGGCGGTCGGGCAATGCGCGGGCCAGCCGCGATGATATTGCGGCCAAAGCCCA
>JANSYB010000441.1 GCA_024742655.1 Paracoccaceae bacterium
CCCCGAGAACATGTGCGCGCCCACCAGAACCACCGCGCCCATGCCGTAGATCACGCCCTGCACCCGCATCTGTTCGGTCTTTTCCGTGTTGAGCGCGGTCAGCATCACCACCGTTGGCGGGCCCCATACCCCCGATATTCCACCGAAAAACCCCGCCAGCGCACCGATGGCGGCCTCGACGCGCCGGCCCGGCTGCGGCGGCAGGCGCAGGGGACGGCCGGACAGGGCAAAGCCGGCATAGATCACGATGGGCACCCCGATGATCAGGAGCATCGCGGCCTGGCTCAGCCAGACGACCAGCTGGGCCGAGACGACCATGAACACAAGACCCGAAATCAGGAACAGGCGGTATTTCACCAGGGATCCGATGGCCGCGCCGACGCCCTGCCGAAGGGCCTGAAAACCGTTTGTCACAAGGGTCGGCAGGATAAGGCCGGCCAGGGCGATCTCGGGCGGCACGACCGAACTGAGACCCGAAATCAGGACCATCGGCATGGCGAAGCCGACCACCCCCTTGACCATCCCTCCGGCCAGGGCCACGCAGAATGCAAAGATCAGTATTCCGGCGGCGTCCGGACCCAGTAAAGCCTCCATGCCTTTTCCTAGAGTGTTTTGCGGGAAACGTGAAACCCATCTTTTCGCCTGCAAAAATCGGGGCACGCGCCCGTTTGCCGCGACAGGTTGGCGCAAGATTTGATTAATTCCGACGCCGCATTAGCATAATAGTTGCGCTGCAACTGCGAAATGGCTAGGACAGGGCGACTGGAAAAAGGATGTGAATCATGGCGCATGACGGACAGGATATGGCAAACGCAACCCCGATCCTTCTGGATGATCTGCTGACGCTGACGGGCGCGGCCGTCGCCCCGGCGGAGGCGGTTCTGGACCAGGCCAAGGCGGTGCTGCGCGACAAGGTCACCGTGGATGGGCGTGTCTCCTCGCGCGCCGTCGAACAGCATCAGACAGCCGCCCACGGCCTTGCCTGGCTGGCCACCTATGTCGAGGCGCTGCGCCAGATGCAGGCCTGGGCCATCCGCCTGAGCGAACAGGGCAAATTCGGCGAGGTCGAGCAACTGATTCACCAGATCGCGTTCGGCGAATACCTGGGCCAGATCGCCGGCGGCATTCCGATGAACCAGAGCGAATTCGTCCGTCTGGCCGATCTTGGACTGGGCTGGGATGCGCTGTCCGGCTTCCAGTGCGCCGAGGTCCAGACATTGATGGCACAGGGCAACACGCAAGCCGCCCGTACCCGTCTGGTCGAGTTGATGCAGGAACGCGCCGCCGAGATCACGGTGGGCAATTGCGGTCTTGATGACGAGCTGGAAATGATTCGCGAGCAGTTCCGTCGTTTCGCCATCGACAAGGTGGAACCGCATGCCCATGACTGGCACCTCAAGGACGAGTTGATCCCGATGGAAATCATCGAGGAACTGGCCGAGATGGGCGTGTTCGGCCTCACCATCCCCGAGGAATTCGGCGGCTTCGGCCTGTCCAAGGCGTCGATGTGCGTGGTGTCCGAGGAACTCAGCCGTGGCTATATCGGGGTGGGCAGCCTTGGCACCCGGTCCGAGATTGCGGCAGAGCTGATCATCGCCGGCGGCACGCAGGAGCAAAAGGAAAACTGGCTGCCCAAGCTGGCCAGCGCCGAAATCCTGCCTACGGCCGTGTTCACCGAGCCCAACACCGGCTCCGACCTTGGCAGCCTGCGCACTCGCGCCGTCAAGGATGAGAACGGCGATTACCGGATCACCGGCAACAAGACGTGGATCACCCATGCCGCGCGTACCCATGTGATGACGCTGCTGGCGCGCACCGATCCCGACAGCACAGACCATCGCGGCCTGTCGATGTTCCTTGCGGAAAAGACCCCGGGCACGGACGAAGCCCCCTTTCCGACCGAGGGCATGACCGGCGGCGAGATCGAGGTGCTGGGCTATCGCGGCATGAAAGAATACGAGCTGGGCTTCGACAATTTCCACGTCAAGGGCGAGAACCTGCTGGGCGGCGAAGAGGGCAAAGGCTTCAAGCAGCTGATGGAGACCTTTGAATCCGCCCGCATTCAGACCGCCGCCCGCGCCGTGGGCGTGGCGCAATCCGCGCTTGATATCGGGATGCAATACGCCATCGACCGCAAGCAGTTCGGCAAATCGCTGATCGAGTTCCCGCGTGTCTCGGGCAAACTGGCCATGATGGCGGTGGAAATCATGGTGGCGCGGCAGCTGACCTATTTCTCGGCCTGGGAAAAGGACAACGGCCGCCGCTGCGACCTGGAGGCGGGCATGGCCAAGCTGCTCGGCGCGCGTGTCGCGTGGGCCGCGGCGGATAACGGGTTGCAGATCCATGGCGGAAACGGGTTCGCGCTGGAATACGGCATCAGCCGCGTGCTGTGCGACGCCCGGATCCTGAACATCTTCGAAGGGGCCGCGGAGATCCAGGCGCAGGTCATCGCGCGCCGCCTGCTGGGCTGAAACGCTTCAGCGCACCCACAAAACACGGCAAGACCCGGCGGGCAATCCGCCGGGTTTGTTCGTCAGGTCGATCCGGCTTTGGCAGTTGCGCAGCGCGACCTGCGCCGCCATATCCCCGCCCGGCTGGTTCCATGACATGCCCCAGGCCCCCGTCGTCGACAGCGCGAGTGCCTTGGGCGCGGGCTTGTGTCCGAAATCCCGAAGCGCCAGCGCCGTGGTTCATGACAACGCCTGACCTTCGTGGGTCATGTCGGTCGCAGGCGCGATACGGGTGACGATCCGACAGTTTTCACCCGCGTCCCGGCACCAGGCCAGGGCCGCCGCATCGGCCATGTCCGCCGTGGCGTAATTGTCGGACCAGCCATAGGCGGCACCATCCCCGACCGCGAAGGCCGCGTGGTATCGCCCCTGTTCGATCAACCCGGCATGATCACGTGCGGCCTGATTGTTTTCAGGCGCCGGGCCGATCCGGGTCACCACCGGCACCGCGATATCAGGCAAGGCGGCCTTGGGCCCACCCAGCAAAAGGCCGGCCATGATGATTGCCATCGCCGCCAGCACCGCAGCCAGCATCGCCTTGAGGCGGTTTTGCAAGACATCGGGCGTCATACCGGAATTCCTGACAGGCAAATGCGGCCACATCGCGGAAACCACGGAGAATTTTGTGGGCGTTCGGGTCAGTCCGGCTGAAACACCGCGCCGCTGCGCACCGCGCGCCAGGTGCGCAGCAACAGCGCCGCCAGTGTCAGGCAGAGAATGACCA
>JANSYB010000242.1 GCA_024742655.1 Paracoccaceae bacterium
ACGGCGCAACCGGCTGCGGCCAACCAGCCCGGCGCCCCGCAATTCTGGAAAATTGCCGCGGGGCTGGCGTTCGGCCTGTTTGTGGCACAATCGGCCTATTTCGGGTACATGCGCGGCCCTGAGATGCAACTTGCAGGGGGGGACGACGCACCGGTCGCGACACCGGCCGAGCACGGTCTTACCGTGGCCTTTGCCGGAACGGCGACCGAGGCGGATATTCGTGCGCTGCTGATCAGTCTGGATCTGGTGATCGTCGACGGGCCATCGGCGCTTGGGCTTTACACCCTGGCCGCCCCGGATGCCGCGGCCCGCGCCGCCGCGCTCGAGGTCATGCAAACCCGACCGGAACTGGTGGAAAGCGTTGAATGATATGGGACCTCTTCGACATATCCTGATCTGCCTGGCCGTGCTCGCCGGGGTCGCGACCACGGCGCAGGCCAGTGTCGGCCTGCCTCGCCCGGGATGTTCTGCGGCTCTGAATGACCGGGTCACGGGACTGTGCCTGCGCGATGCGGGCGTGATCCGCGTTCAGCAGGGCCGGGGCGGCGGTGGGCAGGGGGCGGGCCAGGACCGCGAAAACCTGACGGGTCGCACGACGCGGGCCGGGCGCGACACCGTGCCGGCCGCCGATGGCTCCCCGGAATACGTCGTTCTGGTCAATCGGGGTCAGGCGGCCGCGGCGGCGCGCAGCCTGCAGGCCGCCGGGGCCACCCTGTTGCGACAGCGCAACCTGCCTCAGCTGGGGCAACGCATGATGTTCTTTGCCTTTCCGCGCTCTTTGAGCCTTGGACAGGCCCGTGCCGTGCTGGCCGGGCCTGCGCCGTCGGCGGTGGTGGACCTGCATCATATCTATCGGCGATCCTCAGGTCCGCGACTGTACCACGCGGCGATGCTGGGCGATGATCCCGGGCGGGCCTGCCGCATCGGCCGCGCCGTTCGTGTCGGTGTCATCGACGGGCCCGTGAATGCGGGTCATCCGGCGTTCAGTGGCGTCAGGGTGATCCGCAGGAATGTACTCTCGGCGGGCGAGCGGGCCGGCTCGGCCGGGCATGGCACGGCCGTGGCGGCGCTTATCGCGGGTTCAAGCTCTGCCGGGCCGCTCAGCGGTCTGGCCCCCGGCGTCCAGGTCTTCGCCGCCGAGGCGTTCGGATCGGGCAACCGCGGCGATGGCGGACGGCTGGAAAGCGTGGCGGTCGGCCTCGACTGGCTGATGGGCAGCGGGGTACGTCTGATCAACATGTCCTTTGCCGGGTCGGGCAATCAGGCCTTTTCCCGGCTCTTGCGCCTTTCGGCGGGGCAGGGTGCCGTCATGGTGGCCGCCGCCGGCAACGACAGAAGCGGCGCGGCGGTCTTCCCGGCGGCCTCGCAGTTCACGATCGCCGTGACGGCGGTGGATGCCGCCGGGCGCCTCTACCGGCAGGCCAATTACGGCCGGCATATCGAGTTCGCGGCACCGGGCGTCGACCTTTTCGTGGCCTGGGGCAATGGCGGCGGATACCGGTCCGGCACGTCCTTTGCCGCGCCCGTGGTCACCGCGCTTCTGGCGCGCCGGGCCGCGCGCGGGGCTGTGTCACTGACCGGTGCGCGCCGATACCTGAGATCGGGCGCGCGCGATCTTGGGCCCGGTGGGCGCGATACGAAATACGGCTACGGCCTGGTGCAATCGGGCGGCTGCTGAGACGTCTCAGGCCCCTGGCGAACGATGTCCGCATGAATTTTTGAACGCTTCACCGGGGCCGGACGACCCACGGGTATCAGACAGCTTTCAAAAAGGACCTTCCCATGACCATTTTCATCAACAACATGATCCGTTCGGCCCTGACGGCGTCGGTTATCGTTGCAGGGCTTGCCGCGCAGTCGGAGGCCGCGGAGCTGCGGAAGAAAACGAAGCGGGCGCAACCTCAGGCGACGCTGCAGATCAACCAGACCAAATCGGCGACCGGCGTGCTGTCCGGCACGATGGAGCTGCGCCCCGACCTCGTCATCCTGCCGGCGGCGGGTGGGAACAGTGGCCAGCCCAACAGCGGCTATTGCGGGCCATGGAACGGCGGGGATCAGTCGGTGCGTTTCTACGTGCGCAATATCGGCAACACCCAGGCCAGTGCGTCCCATGTGCAGGTGAATTTCGGCGGGCCTTACCATGACATGCTGCAGGTTCCCGCGCTGGCGCCAAATCAGCAGGTGCTGATGACCCGGGATATCCCGATTGGCGCGTGGGGGCCGACACAGATCCACTCCAGCGCGAATTTCCTGATCGCGGCTGATCACCTCGACGCCATGAACGAGGTCAGCGAGGCCAACAATTACGGCCAGAGCAAATGCGTCGGCCCGGCGACCTGAGCCGGTTTCGACCGCAAAAGACCCAAGGCCGGTGCTGTTGCGCCGGCCTTAGTCCTGAACGGGTGGGGCGCCGCCCGTGAAGGCGTTGCCGTTGGCATAGTCGCAGGGCGCCTCCTGCATCTCCAGATGCAGGCCCTCGCCGGTATAGGGATGCGCGCGGGCCAGATCCTCGTCCACCTCGATGCCAAGGCCCGGGGCCTCGGGCGGGGTGATGAACCCGTCTTTGGTGCGGATGCTCCCCTTGATCAGCTGGTCGTGGAACCCGGTCTCGATCGTCTCGCACATCAGGATGTTGGGGATCGAGGCGGCAAGATGGATATTGGCCGCCCATTCCACCGGCCCGGCATAAAGATGCGGGGCCATCTGGGCATTGTAGACCTCTGCCATGGCGGCGACTTTCTTCATCTCCCAGATGCCGCCCGCGCGGCCAAGCGCGGGTTGCAGGATCTGGGCCGCGCCCTGCCGCAACACGGGCGCGAACTCGGCCTTGGTGGTCAGCCGTTCGCCGGTGGCCACCGGGATCGACGTCGCGGCGGCCACCTTGGCCATCTCACCTATATTGTCAGGCGGGATCGGCTCCTCGAACCAGAGCGGATCGTAGGGTTCGATCGCCTTGGCCAGACGAATGGCCCCCGCGGTCGAGAACTGGCCATGCGTGCCGAACAGCAGGTCGGCCCGGTCGCCGACCGCCTCGCGGATCGCCTTGCAGAAGGCCGCCGACAGCGCGATATCGGTGCGCGCGGGCATATGTCCGCCGCGCAGTGTATAGGGGCCGGCCGGGTCGAACTTGACCGCCGTGTAGCCGCGCGCCACGCAATCGGCCGCGGACTCGGCGGCCATATCCGGTGAGACCCAGAACTCCGATATGTCGTGATGGGGCAGGGGATACAGGTAGGTATAGGCGCGAATACGGTCGTTCATGCGCCCGCCCAGCATGGCCCAGACCGGCCGCCCGCGCGCCTTGCCAAGGATATCCCAGCACGCGATCTCGAGGCCCGAGAACGCACCCATGACCGTCAGGTCCGGGCGCTGTGTGAACCCCGAGGAATACGCACGGCGGAACATCAGTTCGATATTCTCGGGGTTTTCACCGGCCATGTGCCGCGCGAACACATCCTCGATCACCGCGCGCATCGCGTCTGGCGCGATGGAGGAGGCATAGCATTCTCCCCAGCCGGTGATCCCGTTATCCGTCGTCAGCTTGACGAGGATCCAGTATCGACCACCCCAGCCCGGTGCGGGCGGCGCTGTGACGATGATGTCGAGGTCTTGCAGTTTCATGGCCGGTTCCCGGTGTTGTTCGGTGGCACGGTGCCGCGTGGCCGGGCAGGGGGCAAGCCCAAAAAGGCATCGAATCAAAGGGGACTTGGGTATCCGCCGGCCATTCTTTCACGGTTGGGAACAAACATTGTCCGCGATGTGCTTTGTTGCCGGCATCATGGTTAATTCGCCATGAATTCGGCACCTTTCCCCCAACTCTTGCCACAGTTTGTGCCTAACCTAGTCAAACTTGTTTACCTGGGTTCGGGGGGATCCTTCGGGAGATGGAGGTACAAATGCGGCCATCCAGCCAGACTTTGTCAAAGGTGTTCCCGTACGAGTACAACCGATTGTTTTCGGATATACACAAGCGCAGCATGGCCTTTCGCAAAGACGAAAGCGG
This sequence comes from Paracoccaceae bacterium, assembly GCA_024742655.1. Classification (GTDB taxonomy): domain Bacteria; phylum Pseudomonadota; class Alphaproteobacteria; order Rhodobacterales; family Rhodobacteraceae; genus Roseovarius. Next base: position 4,004 of record JANSYB010000242.1, read on the forward strand.
GGCGATGGCAATCCTGACGCTTTTCATCTTTCTGTTCATGCTTGTCATGGCGGGTATCGGCGTCGACACGATGCGCCACGAGATGGAGCGCGCGAAGCTGCAAAGCACTCTGGACGGGGCTGTTTTGTCCGCTGCCAGCTTGCAGGTCGAGCGCGACCCCAAGGTGGTGGTGCAGGATTATTTTGCCAAAAGCGGCTATACCGATGCGCTCAATGCGATGGATGCGTCGGACTACTCGGTCAAGATCAACAGCCGGACCGTCAGGGCGTCGGCCGCGATGGATCTCGATACCTACCTGATGAAGCTGTCCGGCGTGAACACGCTGGGGGTCAACGCCAGTTCCGGCGCGGTCGAGGCGGTCGAAAACGTCGAGGTGTCGCTGGTTCTCGATATCTCGGGGTCCATGCGGTATGGCGGGCGGATCGACAATCTGCGCCCGGCTGCCAAGGCCTTCGTGTCGACCCTGCTGACGGGTGAGGCGGCACAGACCACGTCGATCAACCTGATCCCCTATGCCGGGCAAACCAATCCCGGGCCGGAAATGTTCGCCATGCTGGGCGGCGTCCGCCACGGTGCAACCGGCGCGGATTTCTTCCCCGAGACGCAGCAGGACACATCCAACGTGGTGCTTTACTACGATCAGGTCGGCGGTGACGGTCAACCCTACGATTTCGCCGCCAAGCTGCAGGGATTTCCCGGATCGGACGTGGCAATCTTCAACAAGGATGATCCCGACAGCTACGTTCTCGCGCTCGATGCCTATTTCAAGCGCAACCAGCCCGGCCTGTCCTATGGTGCGGCCCTGATCGGGGCGTCGGCCAAGGCCGGTGGCACGATCACGCCCGTCTATACGCTTGAGGGCACATTGGCGGGCTTCGATCCTCAAAACCAGGGCCAGGTCGATGCCGAGGCCAATTTCAGCGACTTCCTGTCCGAGATGTTGCCGCAGATCTCATCCTGTCTTGAAATCGACACAGCG
>JANSYB010000319.1 GCA_024742655.1 Paracoccaceae bacterium
GCCACGTGCAGGGACATCATCGTGCCCTGGCTGAAGCCGAAAAGCACCACCTGTTCGGGCAGCAGATCCTCGTCCACCATCAGCGCGTCCAGAAACGCATCCACATCCTGCGCCGAGGCCAGGAAGGCGGTTTCGGCCTCGTCCTCGCTCGATCCGTCGATCCAGGGGATGGGCGCCCATTGATAGCCGAAGGGCGCGCCGGGCACGCTTTCGGGCGCGTCAGGGGCCACGAACAGGGTATCGGGCAAATGCTCACCCAGAACATCGGCCAGCCCCAGAAGGTCGGCCCCGTTTGCGCCATAGCCATGCAGAAACACCACCGCCGAGCGGATCGTGCCGGAATGCGGCGCCTTGCGGCCAGCCTCGAGTACGCGTGTCATCTGATCCCTTCCCTTTGTTTCGCCACATGGTAGTAGGCCCACAGGATGCGCGCTGCAACCGATCTCCAGGGCCGCCATGCCTGGGACATCTCGCGCAAGTCGCGCTCACGCGGGCGTTCGGGCAACTCATAGAGCAGCCGTGCGGCCTCCTGCAGTGCAAGGTCGCCAGGGGCAAAGACATCCGCCCGGCCAAGCGAGAACATCCCGTAGATTTCCGCCGTCCAGACGCCAATGCCCGGCACCTCGACCAGCGTGGCGATCACCTCGTCGGTCGGCGCGTCGCGCAACGCCCCGAAATCGATCCGCGCCTCCGCAAGGGCCCGGGCATAACGGATCTTTTGCCGGCTGAGCCCCGCCGCGCGCAGGTCATCGTCGCTGGCCCATTTGATTTTGCGCGGTCCGGTCAGCCCGGCGGATTTCATCCGGCCCCAGATCGCGTTGGCCGAGGCCACGCTGACCTGCTGGCTGACAATGGCACTCAGCAATTGGGCAAACCCGTCCGGCTTGCGCCTGAGCGGCAGCGCGCCCACCTCGGCGCGGGCCTGCGCCATGCGCGGGCAGATGGCACAGAGATGCGCGGCCCCCTCCTCGACATCGTCGAGCGTGTGAATGATCCGCCCGGTCACAGCGCCATCACCCAATCAAGGGCGGCCTCAGCGGTCTTGACCCGCCGCGCCTCGGGTTGCGGCGGGCGGTTGATCATCGCAACGCGAATGCCCAGCCTTTGGGCCGCGATCAGCTTGGTGCGCGGCACCTCGCCGCCGGCATTCTTGGCGATCAGCCAGTCGACCCCAAGCCGCTGGAACAGCGCATGCTCATCCTCGACCGAAAAGGGCGGCCGCCCGACAAGGAATTCCCCGTTCGGAAAGGGAAACGGGCCGTCGGGCGGGTCGATCTGCCGGCAGATCAGGCGGCAGGACGCAAGATTCGCGAACCGCTTCAATGTCTGCCGGCCGGTCGCAAGGAACACGACCGCGCCCGGCGCGATATGCGCGGCCGCCTCGTCTTCGCGGTCCAGCATCACCCAATTGTCGCCCGCGTCGGGCGTCCAGGGCGGGCGCAGCACCTGACAATAAGGCAAACCGAACTCAGCACAGACACGGGCCGTGCGCTCAGAAATCCTGTGCGCAAAGGGATGGGTCGCATCCAGAACGGCACTGATCCGCTCCGCCTCCAGATAGGCGCGAAACCCGTCCTCCCCGCCAAAGCCGCCGATCCGCGTGGGCAGGCCCGTGGGGCTGGGCGCCCGGGTCGCCCCGGCCAGCGAGGCAATCGCCGGCACACCCCGCGCCACGAGACCACGGGCGATCTTCTGCGCCTCGCCGGTGCCTGCAAGCAATAGCAGCGTCATGCGCCCGCCCTTGCGATGATGCCGCCCTGCCGGTCGATCACCACCGTGTCGGCGGCAATCCCTTCCGGCAGCATGGACCGCACCGTTTCCAGCGCGTTTTCCGCGACCCAGTCTGGAAAGTTTCTATCCGTGTTTTCAAAAACCTGTAGCGCGGTATTCATGTATGCAACGTCCGGCACGCCAAGGGCCTGTGACAGGGCCGCGAAATCCACCTGGCTGCGGCCGGAATGCAGGTCGCGCGCGCCCTGTGCGAGCTTGGTCATCTTGCCGATACCGCCGCCGATGGTGATCCGCTCCACCGGGTGCCTGGCGAGGTATTTCAGCAGGCCACCCGCGAAATCGCCCATGTCCAGCATCGCGTGGTCGGGCAAAGCATAGAGCGCCTGAACCGTCTTTTCGCTGGTCGCCCCGGTACAGCCCGCCACATGGCGCAGCCCCGCCGACCGCGCGACGTCGATCCCGCGATGGATCGACGCGATCCAGGCCGCACAGGAAAACGGGCGCACGATCCCCGTGGTTCCGAGAATCGAAAGCCCACCCTTGACGCCGAGGCGGGGATTCCACGTCTTTTGCGCGATGGCCTGACCACCGGGAATGGAAATCTCGATCACGATATCGGGCGCCTGCCCCAGACGCGTCGCCATCTCCTGCACCGTTTGGGTCATCATCTCGCGCGGCACCGGATTGATCGCGGGCTCTCCGGGCGGGATCGGCAGGCCGGGCATGGTGACCTTGCCGACCCCTTCGCCCGCGCGAAATTCGACACCACCACCCGAGGCCGACACCCGCGCCCGGATCATCGCGCCATGCGTGACATCCGGATCGTCGCCCGCATCCTTGATGATCCCCGCCTCGGCCCAGTCCGCGCCCTGATCCCAATGGGCCACCTCGAAAACCGGCCGTTCCCCCCCCGGCAGGGTGATCCGCACCCGGTCCGGGCGCCCCTCGCCCCACAGCCCCATCAGCGCCGCGCGCGTCGCGGCGGTGGCACAGGCGCCCGTGGTCCAGCCACGGCGCAACGGGGTATCGGGTTTGCGCGCCATCTCAGGCGCGGACTATAGGCGCGGGCCGGGACAAGTCCAATCGCCAAAACACGCGCCCGCATGTCGCCTCCGGCACCGTGTTTGGTCGCTCCCGCCCTTTTCGGGAGGAAATATCCGTTGCATACAGAGGACATGAGCGACTCACTGTCCCTTCCCGATGGCCACTGGCCCGATCTGCAACCCGGCTGGGTCTGGCTGTGCGGGGCTGGTCCGGGTGATCCCGGTCTTTTGACCCTGCACGCAGTCAACGCGCTGCGGCAGGCCGACGTGGTGGTCTATGACGCACTGGTGCAGGACAGCATCCTTGGCTGGGCCCCGCAGGCCGAACATATCTATGCGGGCAAGCGTGGCGGCAAACCCAGTGCCAAGCAGCGCGACATCTCACTCCGGCTGGTGGATCTGGCCCGTGCGGGCAAACGGGTGCTGCGCCTCAAGGGGGGCGATCCCTTTGTCTTTGGTCGCGGCGGAGAAGAGGCACAGACCCTTGTGCAACACGGCGTGCCCATCCGTATCATCCCCGGCATCAGCGCGGGCATCGGCGGGCTGGCCTATGCGGGCATCCCCGTCACGCATCGCGACGTGAACCAGTCGGTGACCTTCGTGACCGGGCATGACCAGACCGGGCAGACGCCGTCTTCGCTGAACTGGCGGGCGATTTCCGAGGGCAGCCAGGTTCTGGTGATCTACATGGGCATGAAACATGCCGAACGCATCAGCGGCGCGCTCATCGATGCCGGGCGCGACCCGTCGGAACCCTGCGCGGTGGTCTGCTCGGCCACCACCGGCGATCAGCGCGTTCTGGAAACGACGCTGGCCCGCATGGCCGCCGATATCGACGACAGCGGGATGGAACCGCCCGCGATCCTGTGCATCGGGCGCTCGGTGCTGATGCGTCAGGCGCTTGACTGGCAGGGCATGATGGCCGGGGAGCCGCCGCGCGACGTGGACCCGTTGGGCCGGGGGCGTCCGGCCGAAAGCGCCTGATGACATCTCGCGCGCGCCTGTCTTCGCAAGAAAACCTGGCATGACCCGGGGCCTGATCCTCGCAGCCCCCGCCTCGGGCAGCGGCAAGACCACCGTGACACTTGCACTGTTGCGCCTGCTGGCCCGTGACGGTCTGACCGTGCGCGGTGCCAAGTCCGGCCCCGACTACATCGACCCCCGCTTTCACGAGGCCGCCAGCGGGCAGCCTTGCGTCAATCTCGATGCCTGGGCGATGACACCGGACCGGATCCGGGCCCTGGCGCATGGCGCCGGCCTGCTGGTGATCGAGGGCGCCATGGGCCTGTTCGACGGGGCCCCGCCCGCTGGCAAGGGGGCGGTGGCCGACCTTGCCCGGCACCTCGGCCTGCCCGTGATCCTTGTCGTGGATGCCGCGCGCATGGCCGGCTCCGTCGCCCCGCTCGTGGCCGGGTTCGCCGGGCATGACCCACGGGTGCGCGTCGGCGGCGTGATCCTGAACAACGTGGGCTCGGACCGGCACGAGGCGATGCTGCGCCGCGCCCTGGCC
>JANSYB010000221.1 GCA_024742655.1 Paracoccaceae bacterium
CAAGTCCATCCTTGCTCTCCTTTTTCCAAGCGTTACCCCGTTTGTGCACCCTGCGATAGGCATGCCACGATCGGGAACCTCGTTATTCAGATGGGTAACGCCCGCGTGATGTTCAAGATGCGCCGATCCGGCAATTTTTGGCTGGTTTTTCCCGTGACGCCACGTTTTCGTGAACCCGACTTGGAACAGGGCCGATCCATCCCCAGTTATCCCCAAAGTTATCCACAGGCACTTCGCCTGAGGCAATAAAGGAGCAGCCCCATGAAGACCGAGAAACTCCAACTCGAACGGATCCGGTATAACCCCGAGCGTGAGGCCTTCGAGGCCCTCGTGCGCATCCATGACGCCGGCGTGACGCTGTCCTATCCGGTCCATATCTTCGCGCCTTTGCATGCGGATTTCGCCGTTGTCGCGCGCGGCCTGACGCGCAAGGCCAAGGCCCTGCACCAGTCGCGCGACTGCGATCTGAGGTTGCGGCAGGCAACAACCGGGCAACAACCCGCCCTGGCCGCATAGTTTCCGGCAAATCCTCGCCCGGGGGAGAATTGTTACCCGGTTCTCCCTGCCGGGCGGCCCGCCTTTGCGCTATCTGGCTCATGGCGAAAGGTAAGTGGTTGAATGTTGATACGTGCAATCCGGTTGGTGGACCAGACCACGGGCCCCGGCGATGGTATTCATCGGGCCACTGTGGTGCTGACATACGAAGCCGGGCAACTCAGTTTATACACCAAGGCAAGTGTCCCGCACGGTTCGGCAATGAATGACGTCGTGCAAGCCCTGATCGATGACGCCTTGCGCCAGATCGCGCGCATGCCGGAGTACCGCAACGGGCGAAAAACGATTGTTATCGCTCAAGATGCCCTGCAGGGCCTTAACCCCGGCGCTTGACGCGGCGCGGTTGCGCCGCGAAAAGGGCGCGACCCGGCCAGAAAGGAACCGCGCTTATGTCCGATGACCGTCTCATCGTCGCAATTGATCTGCCCAACGCTCTGGAAGGCCTGCAACTGGCCGAAACCCTTGGTGATGCGGTGTCCTTCTACAAGATCGGGCTGGGGATGCTGACGGGCGGGGGGCTGGCGCTCGCCAATGAGCTCAAGCAGGATCACGGCAAACGTATCTTCCTGGACATGAAACTGTTCGACATCGGCGCCACCGTTGAAAATGCGGTGCGCGGGCTGGCGCAGTTCGATCTGGACTTCCTGACCGTGCACGGTGACCCGCACGTGGTACGCGCCGCCAAGGAAGGGGCCGCGGGCAAGGACATGAAAATCCTTGCCGTGACGATCCTGACCTCGCTGGACCGCGATGATCTTGACGCCGCGCTGATCGCGCCGGGTGATCTGCGCGATCTCGTGGCCATCCGGGCCGCCCGCGCCTTCGAGGCCGGGGCCGATGGCGTTATCGCCTCGCCGCAGGAGGCCGCAATGATCCGTGCATTACCCGAGGCCGCGGGCAAGCTCATCGTGACGCCCGGCGTCCGCCCTGCGGGCAGCGCTCTTGGCGACCAGAAACGCGTGGCCACCCCGAAACAAGCGCTGTCTGACGGGGCCGATCACATCGTCGTCGGCCGCCCGATCTGGGCCGCGCCGGATCCGGCGGCGGCTGCCCGCGCCATCCTTTCCGAAATCGCCGGTTAAACGGCCTCGCGCAGATAGGATGCGACCCGGTCACGAAAATGCGGGATCGCGTCGGGGTCCCGAACGAAGGCTTCGGGCGGCATGAGGTGCCATCCCTGCCCCTCGCTGCCGAGAACAACGCGGTCTTCAAGACCTGCGGGTTGATGCGCCGCAAAGAGCCAGGCCCGCGACGGTGCCACAAAGAACCGCGCCCACACCAGATCGGACACCCGCAGGTTCAGCCCGATTTCTTCGTGTGTTTCCCGCAGCACGCAGGCCTCGGCACTTTCGCCCGGCTCCCGCCCGCCTCCGGGCAGATCAAGTCGCCCGGGCCAAGGGATACCCGGTTTGTCATCGCGACGCAGAACCATAAGGCGCCCACCGATGAACAACATCAGCTTGGCCCCGTGAAATACCCTGTTGTCCGTTCGGGCCATCGGTTATTCTCCTGGATCACGCCCATATGCGTTATGACACGGTTCCGCGCCCCATGCCCGCCCTTTGCCGCGATTGCCTGAAGACCTTTGACACCGGCCCGCGCTGCCCGGCCTGCCGCGGGCCGCGCGTGGTGGTGCATGACGAACTGTTAGACCTCAGCATCGCGCATATGGATTGCGACGCCTTTTATGCCAGCGTCGAGAAACGCGACAATCCCGACCTGGCCGACAAGCCGCTTATCATCGGCGGCGGGCGACGCGGCGTGGTTTCGACGGCTTGCTACATCGCGCGCATTCGCGGTGTTCGCTCGGCCATGCCGATGTTCCAGGCGCTCAAACTCTGCCCCGAGGCCGTCGTCCTGAAACCGCGGATGGAGGTCTACGCGGACGTATCGCGCCAGATCCGCGCAATGATGCAGGACCTGACCCCGGACGTCGAACCGCTGTCGCTGGACGAGGCGTTCATGGATCTGTCGGGCACCGCGCGCCTGCACGGCGCGCCGCCCGCCGTGATGCTGGCCCGACTGATCCGCCGCATGCGCGACGAGTTGGGCCTGACCGGGTCGATCGGCCTGAGCCACAACAAGTTTCTGGCCAAGATCGCATCGGACCTGGACAAACCGCACGGGTTTTCGGTGATCGGCGCCGCCGAGACCGCCACATTTCTGCACGGCCAACCCGTCAGCCTGATCTGGGGTGTCGGCCAGGCCACGCGCAGCGCTCTCGAGGCCGCAGGCATCCGGACCTTCGCCGATCTGCTGAGATGGCAGCAAACCGACCTTGTTGCCCGGTTCGGATCAATGGGCGACCGTTTATGGCATCTCGCCCGAGGGCAGGATGCCCGGCGGGTTTCGGCGCATTCACCGGTCAAATCGATTTCCAACGAGACGACGTTTCTCGACGACACCAGCGACCCGGATATCCTGGATGGGCATATCTGGCGACTGGCGGAGAAAGTCGCGGACCGCGCCAAGGCAAAAGGTATCTCCGGGCGCGTCGTGACACTCAAACTCAAGCGGGCGGATCACAAGATCCTGTCGCGCAGGACCGCCCTGCATGACCCCACGCAATTGGCGGATACGCTTTACCGGACCGCCCGCGGTCTTTTCGATCTGGTGGAGCCGGGCCGGTCCTATCGCCTGCTGGGTGTCGGACTGTCGGACTTGTCGACCGATGGCTGCCCCGACACGCCCGGCGACCTGCTCGATCCACAGGCCCGTCAGCGCGGCAAGGCCGAGCGCGCCACGGATGAGATTCGCGCCAAATTCGGGGCCGATGCGATCCTGAAGGGGCGCGCCCTGCGCTAAGACCTATTCGGCTGCGAGAGGCCGTTCTTCGGCGCGCCCGATATCCGTGATGTCGGCCACGATCCCGTCCAGAAGCCGCTTGAACGCAGCAAAGTTGCCGTTGGGCCGGACCAGCCTTTCGTTCATGTAAAGCGCCCGGTCGATTTCGACCTGAACGGCATGCACGTTGTTCGACGGCCTGCCGTAGTGCTGCGTGACGTATGCTCCGGCAAAGGGCGTGTTGCGCGTAACGACAAGACCGGCCGCGGCAAAGGCCGCCTCGATCCGGTCCACGATCCGCTCGCTCGCGGCCGCGCCGAACCTGTCACCCAGCACGACCTCGGGACGGCGCACGCCGGAGCGCGCCACTGCATCCATCGCCTCGTGCGGCATCGAGTGACAATCGATCAGGATCGCCTGACCGAACATGACATGCGCCTGATCGAGCTGCGCTCGAAGCGTTTCGTGATAGGGTGCCCAGTAGGTGTCGATCCGGCGCTGCGCCTCGGCCATCGTGATCTTGCCCGAATAAATCGCCTTGCCATTGGCGACCACGCGCGGAATGACCCCCAGACCCGAGGCGACGCGCGGGTTATGCCCGGTTTTTCGGGCCCCTTCGATAAGTGCCGGGTCCAGTTCGTCGCGTGCGCGGTTCAGATCGACGTAAGCGCGCGGGGCCGCGGCCTTCAGAAAGGGCGCGCCATAGCGCGGGGCGCAATCGAAAAGTTCATCGACGAACGCGTCTTCCGAGCTGCGCACGGAATGTTCGTTCAGACGGGTGCGCCGCAGAAACGACCACTGGTAATCGCGTCCGCTATGGGGCGAGGCGAACACCACCGGCGTGGTGCGCCGCTCTGGGCGGGTCAGGTAATACGCAGCTTTCGGCATCCATGTCTCCGGTTGAACGTATCATAGACCGAAATCATCGTTCTAAAAGCCCTTGATCCCCTTCGCGACTCCTTTTATAGACACGCCTCACCGGCGCGGTTCTTCCGCGCCCCAATTGTTTGGGGCCGGACGGCGGTCGGTAAAACGGGCGATTAGCTCAGCGGTAGAGCACTTCGTTGACATCGAAGGGGTCACTAGTTCGATCCTAGTATCGCCCACCATATTCACTGCCCGGTCCTGACCGGTGCACCCGCAACCCGGCGCTGGCCCGCGCCACGACAAAGGAGACGACCGATGAAGGTCAAGAACTCGCTGCGTTCTCTCAAGAACCGCCATCGCGATTGCCGCGTCGTGCGCCGCAAAGGCCGCGTCTACGTGATCAACAAGACCCAACGCCGCTTCAAGGCCCGCCAGGGCTGAGCCGCGTTTGAAAGTGGTCCGAACAACCCCGCCTTGCGCGGGGTTTTTCTTTTGGTCGACACCTTTTGGCCAACACAAAGATCGCTCGGCTCAGGCCCGGACGCTGTGCAGGCTGTTCGGTGGATGAGCGCCTTGCGGCGCACAGGTTATCTCGTCGTTGCCCTGCGGGCGCCTTCTCGAAACGGGTGGCAAGGCAACGCTTTGCGCCAATCGATGTGCTTGTGACCGATGCCGGACGCCTCCGGCGGGAGTATTTGGGGAACAGTGAAAGGCGCATTCCGCCTTGTCGTCCTCTGGCCCGAAATACCTCGGGGGGTCGTCAGTGTCGCGCCATTGGTCCGAGAGACGATTGCGACGGGTGGCCCCCCAGGGCCTGCGTGGCCCGAACGCAAATGCGTCTTGTGTGGCAACGCCACGCCCCTCAGCAGGGTTCACCGCCCATGACTGCCGTCATATCCGTTGACCGGCGGGCTTTGCCAATTGCCCAAGACCCCATCCCTTGGGGCGAACACCTCGACCAAAAGGGGATGACACATCGCCATGTCGCTGGAATGCTCGGCCGAACAATCGCCACCC
>JANSYB010000314.1 GCA_024742655.1 Paracoccaceae bacterium
AAAGGAAACGGAAATGAACGCTGCAGAGCTGCGTGACAAAACGCCTGACCAGCTGCGCGAAGAGCTGGCCAATCTCAAGAAAGAGCAGTTCAACCTGCGCTTCCAGGCCGCCACCGGCGCGCTGGAAAACCCGGCCCGCATTAACGCGGTGCGCCGGAATGTGGCGCGTGTGAAAACCGTGCTGAACGAAAAAGCCCAAGCGGCCGCGGAATAAGGAGAGCACATATGCCCAAGCGTATCCTGCAAGGCGTCGTGACCTCCGACGCGAACGAACAGACGGTGACGGTCTCGGTCGAGCGCCGTTTCAAGCACCCCGTGCTTCAGAAGACCATTCGTAAGTCCAAGAAGTACCGGGCTCACGATGAAAAGAACGCTTTCAAGATCGGCGACAGCGTCCGCATCATCGAATGCGCGCCGAAATCGAAGACGAAACGCTGGGAGGTTCTGGAGGCGTAAGCCTGCACAACCTTCCGGTTTTATCGAAACCCTGGGGTCGTTACCCCAAAGGTCGGGAGAAACCTAATGATCCAGATGCAGACCAATCTGGATGTTGCTGACAACTCCGGCGCACGCCGGGTGCAGTGCATCAAGGTCCTGGGTGGTTCCAAGCGTAAATACGCATCCGTGGGCGACATCATCGTCGTCTCGGTCAAGGAAGCCATCCCGCGCGGCCGCGTGAAGAAAGGCGATGTCCGCAAGGCCGTCGTCGTGCGCACCGCCAAAGAGATTCGCCGCGACGACGGCACCGCCATCCGCTTTGACCGCAACGCCGCCGTGATCCTGAACAACGCAGGTGAACCGGTCGGTACGCGTATCTTCGGCCCGGTGGTCCGTGAACTTCGCGCGAAGAACTTCATGAAGATCATCTCGCTCGCCCCGGAGGTGCTGTGACATGGCTGCAAAACTGAAAAAGGGCGACAAGGTCGTCGTGCTCGCGGGCAAGGACAAGGGCAAGGAAGGCACCATCTCTTCCGTTGATCCCAAGACCGGCAAGGCCATTGTGGACGGTATCAACATGGTCGTCCGCCACACCCGCCAGTCCCAGACGTCGCAAGGTGGCCGCCTGCCCAAGGCGATGCCGATCGAACTCAGCAATCTGGCAATCCTGGACAAGAACGGCAAACCCACCCGCGTCGGCTTCAAGATCGAAGGCGACAAGAAGGTGCGTTACGCCAAGACCACGGGGGACGTGATCGATGCTTGATACAGCAAACTACACCCCGCGCCTGAAGGCGGCTTACCGCGATACGATCCGCGCCGCCCTGAAGGAAGAATTCGGCTACACCAACGACATGCAGATCCCGCGCCTTGAGAAGATCGTTCTCAACATCGGCTGCGGCGCAGAGGCGGTGAAGGACTCCAAGAAGGCCAAGTCGGCCCAGGAGGATCTCTCCACCATCGCCGGTCAGCACGCGGTGATCACCACGGCCAAGAATTCTATCGCCGGCTTCCGCGTCCGCGAAGGCATGCCGATGGGCGCCAAGGTCACCCTGCGCGGCGACCGCATGTTCGAATTCCTGGATCGCCTCATCACCGTTGCCATGCCGCGCATCCGAGATTTCCGCGGTGTGTCGGGCAAGTCGTTCGACGGCCGTGGCAACTATGCCATGGGCATCAAGGAACACATCGTTTTCCCCGAAATCAACTTCGACAAGGTCGACGAAGTGTGGGGGATTGACGTTGTCATCGGAACCAATGCGAAGACCGACGCTGAAGCCAAGGCGCTGTTGAAGCATTTCAACATGCCCTTCAACAGCTAAGCCCGGAGGAAAAGACACATGGCTAAGAAAGCAATGGTCGAACGCGAAAAGAAGCGTCAGCGCCTGGTCAAGCAATACGCCGCCAAACGCGCCGCCTTGAAGGCGATCATCAACGATCAGGAAAAGCCGATGGAAGACCGCTTCCGCGCATCCCTGAAACTGGCGAAACTGCCGCGCAACAGCTCGGCCACCCGCCTGCATAACCGCTGCCAGCTGACCGGCCGGCCGCACGCCTATTACCGTAAGCTCAAGATCAGCCGGATCGCTCTGCGCGACCTGGGCTCGGCCGGACAGCTTCCGGGCATGGTCAAGTCGAGCTGGTAAGGAGGATATGAGATGAACGATCCCATCGGCGATATGCTCACCCGTATCCGCAACGCCGGCATGCGTGGCAAGTCCACCGTGATGGTGCCCGCCTCGAAAATGCGCGTGCGTGTTCTCGAAGTTCTGGCCGACGAAGGCTACATCCGTGGCTTCGAGGATTCCAAGGACGAGCGTGGCCACCCGGCCATCGAAGTGAGCCTGAAGTATTTCGAAGGCGCCCCCGTGATCCGCGAGATGAAGCGGGTCTCCAAGCCCGGTCGCCGGGTTTACATGGGCGTCAAGGACATCCCCTCGGTCCGTCAGGGCCTTGGTGTGTCGATTGTCTCCACCCCCAAGGGTGTGATGTCGGACGCAAGCGCACGCGCAGCCAATGTCGGCGGCGAAGTGCTCTGCACCGTATTCTGAGGAGGCCTGCAGAATGTCTCGTATCGGAAAACAACCCGTGGCCCTGCCCGATGGCGTCACCGCGACCCTTTCGGGTCAGACCATCGAAATCAAGGGCCCGAAGGACACCAAGTCCTTTACCGCGACCGACGATGTCACCCTCACAATCGAGGATGGCCAGGTCACCGTGACGCCGCGCGGCAAATCCAAGCGCGCGCGCCAGCAATGGGGCATGACCCGCACGGTCATCGCCAACATGGTTCACGGCTCCAAGGAAACCTTCAAGAAAGAGCTTGAGATCCGCGGCGTGGGTTACCGGGCACAGATGCAGGGCAATGTCCTGAAACTGAACCTCGGCCTGTCGCACGACGTCGATTTCGAAGTTCCCGCTGGAGTGACTGTCACCGCACCCAAGCCCACCGAACTGGTGGTCGAGGGTCATGACAAGCAGCTCGTCGGACAGGTTGCGGCCAATATCCGCGACTGGCGCCGCCCGGAACCCTACAAGGGCAAGGGCATCCGCTACAAGGACGAGTATATCTTCCAGAAGGAAGGCAAGAAGAAGTAAGGAACGCGACAGATGGCAAACAGCAAAAGACAACTGTTCCTCAAACGCCGCCTGCGCGTTCGGAGCAAACTTCGCAAGGTCAATTCCGGCCGGCCGCGCCTTTCGGTGCACCGTTCATCCAAGAACATGAGCGTGCAGCTGATCGACGACCTGAACGGCGTGACCCTGGCCTCGGCCTCGACCCTGGAAAAGGATCTCGGCTTTGTCGGCAAGAACACGATGGAAGCGGCGGCCAAGATCGGCGCGATCATTGCCGAGCGCGCCAAGAAGGCCGGTGTGACAGAGGCCCAGTTCGATCGTGGTGGTTTCCTTTACCACGGCCGGATCAAGGCGCTCGCCGATGCTGCCCGCGAGGGTGGCCTGAAAATCTAGGTGGGATGAAATCCCATCCTGCCGGAACGGTGTGGGGTGGGACTTTGACCCATTATTATTGCAGGTGGCGCGAGAGGTGCCACCTCGATGATCCGGGAGCCGCTCGCGGCTCACCTGGATTGGAACGAACAGGCGCCTGCAGCGCCGCATTGAAAGGACGCCAGTATGGCAAGAGATGACAACCGCCGGGATCGCCGCGACCGCGACGAAAACCCGGAATTCGCCGATCGCTTGGTTGCGATCAACCGGGTTTCGAAAACCGTCAAGGGCGGTAAGCGTTTCGGCTTTGCCGCACTGGTCGTCGTGGGCGATCAGAAGGGCCGTGTCGGCTTCGGCAAGGGCAAGGCCAAGGAGGTCCCCGAGGCCATCCGCAAGGCCACCGAGCAGGCCAAGCGCCAGATGATCCGCGTGCCGCTGCGCGAGGGCCGCACCCTGCATCACGACATGGAAGGCCGCCACGGTGCCGGCAAGGTGGTCATGCGCACGGCGCCGACCGGGACCGGGATCATCGCAGGTGGTCCGATGCGTGCCGTGTTCGAAATGCTGGGCGTGCAGGACGTGGTCGCCAAGTCGGTCGGCTCGCAGAACCCCTACAACATGATCCGCGCCACCCTGAACGGCCTGCAGAAAGAAAGCAGCCCGCGCATGGTCGCACAACGCCGTGGCAAGAAGGTCGCCGACATCCTCAAAAAGGATGAAGCGCCCGCCGCCGCAGCAGATGCCCCCGCCGCCGACGCGGCCGCGGAAGCCTAAGGAGACAGGACATGGCAAAAACCATCGTCGTCAAGCAGGTGGGCAGCCCCATCCGCCGCCCCGCCAAGCAGCGTCAGACGCTGATTGGCCTCGGGCTGAACAAGATGCACAAGACCCGTGAGCTGGAAGACACCCCCGCGGTGCGCGGCATGATC
>JANSYB010000402.1 GCA_024742655.1 Paracoccaceae bacterium
CATATCCGCGGCATGACGCATCAACACGTCCGAGATGCGCGGCAGTGTCTTGGACAGCACGTCGATTTCCACCTTCACATCGTGACGCGCGAGGTACTGAGAGATCATCCCGCCCGGATCAGAACGGTTCGGCCCGTGCGTGGGCGGATCTATGACGACGACATGCACCGTGTCGGCCGCGATCAGCATCGGCAGCGCAGAGCGGATCGCGGCGAGCGCCTCGGGGCTTTCGTTCCAGCCGACCATGATTTTCGATGGCGGCGCGCCGGGTGCGTCGCTGTCCGGCACGATCAATGCCGGGGTACGCCCCTCGAAAAGTGCGGCCTCGGTCGCGGGCTCGAGTTCGGCCCCGCGCCCCTCTCCGTAGGGTTTGGGCAGGATGACCAGATCGGAAAACCGTGCCCGACCGGCCACGTGGCGGCCAAGATCGGCCAGTTGCGCCACGCCGCTTTCGGTGCCCCAACGGATGCCATCGCGTTCAAGAACATCCCGCACCTTCGCCTCGATCGCCTCGGCCTCATCATGGGCGCGGGTGATCGTTTCCTGAAGAACCACGGCACTGGCGCCAGCGTAATAATATCCGGTCTGGCTGCGATCCACGCCAAGGCACAGCACGTCCAGATGCGCGTCATGGCGGGCTGCCATCTCCATCGTGTGCGCCAGGGTAACATCGACCAGGGTTTCGTCGGTCAGGACGGAAAACAAGCAATTGTAGGACATATCCGCACCTCGTTTTATCGTTGAGTGTTCCGAATTCACGCTAGCGCAACCAAACGCACGTGGCCTTGATGCGCATCAAGAAATGCGAGGCAAAGTTTTGATGCAGATCAAGGCGGGCTGTCGCTGCCCGACGCACAACACCCTCAGTCTGAACGCGCCCGCGTGTGCCACTACGAATCGCGCGGAAAGAGACGAAGGGACGCAAAATGACGAATTATATCAAGCTGATCGCGCTTGGCCTTATAACGCTCTTCGCGTTGTATGCGGCCAATCAGGCCCGCGATCTGGCCTACCTGGTCAACGCGCTGACAGTGGCGCTGGTGTCCGGTGGGCTTTTTATCTGGGTACTGCGCCACACCGATGAACCCCGCCCGACCGTGGATTTGTCGGGCGAATACATGGATGGCGTCGTGCGCGCCGGCGTGATCGCCACCGCGCTTTGGGGGGTCGTGGGTTTTCTTGCGGGTACCTTCATTGCTTTCCAGCTCGCCTTTCCGCAGCTCAACTTCGAGTGGGCACAGGGCTACATGAACTTCGGACGCCTGCGGCCGCTGCACACCAGCGCGGTCATTTTCGCGTTCGGGGGCAACGCGCTCATCGCGACGTCGTTCTACGTGGTGCAACGCACCTCGGCGGCACGGCTTTGGGGCGGTAACCTTGCGTGGTTCGTTTTCTGGGGCTTTCAACTCGTCATCGTCCTTGCCGCGACCGGCTACTTGCTGGGTGCGACACAATCCAAGGAATACGCGGAACCGGAATGGTACGTCGACTGGTGGCTGACCATCGTCTGGGTGGCCTACTTGCTGGTCTTCGTCGGCACGCTGATGAAGCGCAAGGAGCCGCATATCTACGTGGCCAACTGGTTCTATCTCAGCTTCATCCTGACCGTGGCGATGCTGCATATCGTCAACAACCTGTCGATCCCGGTGTCGATCTACGGCTCCAAGTCGGTGCAGGTGTTCTCGGGTGTGCAGGATGCCATGACGCAGTGGTGGTACGGCCACAACGCGGTGGGCTTCTTCCTGACTGCGGGTTTTCTGGGCATGATGTACTACTTCGTGCCGAAACAGGCCGAACGCCCGGTCTTCAGCTACAAGCTGTCGATCATCCACTTCTGGGCGCTGATCTTCATCTATATCTGGGCCGGTCCGCACCACCTGCACTACACGGCGCTGCCTGACTGGGCCTCGACGCTGGGCATGGTGTTCTCGATCGTTCTCTGGATGCCCTCCTGGGGCGGGATGATCAACGGCCTGATGACGCTGTCGGGCGCGTGGGACAAGCTGCGCACCGACCCGATCATCCGGATGATGGTTATCTCGATCGGCTTTTACGGCATGTCGACCTTCGAAGGGCCGATGATGTCGATCCGCGCGGTGAACTCTCTGAGCCACTACACCGACTGGACGATCGGTCACGTGCATTCCGGCGCGCTTGGCTGGAACGGCATGATCACCTTCGGCGCGCTCTACTTCCTGGTGCCGAAACTGTGGAACCGTGAACGGCTTTACAGCCTGAGCCTTGTCAGCTGGCACTTCTGGCTGGCGACGATCGGGATCATTCTCTACGCCGCGGCGATGTGGGTGACCGGCATCATGGAGGGCCTGATGTGGCGCGAAGTGGATGCCAACGGTTTCCTCGTGAACGCCTTTGCCGACACGGTGGCCGCCAAGTTCCCGATGTACGTCGTGCGCGGGCTGGGTGGTGTGCTCTACGTCGCCGGTGGAATCATCATGTGCTACAACCTTTACATGACCGTCAGACGGAGCCCGGCTGTGACAGCCAACAACTCCGCTGTCCCGGCCGAGTAAGAGGAGGGACAGACAATGGCAATTCTCGACAAACACTCGATCCTTGAGAAGAACGTCACGCTGCTGGCAATCTTTGCCTTCCTCGTGGTGACAATCGGCGGCATCGTGCAGATCGCACCGCTGTTCTGGCTGGAAAACACGATCGAGGATGTAGAGGGCATGCGCCCCTACACCCCGCTCGAACTGGCCGGGCGCGACATCTACATCCGCGAAGGGTGCTATGTGTGCCACAGCCAGATGATCCGACCCATGCGGGACGAGGTGGAACGTTACGGGCATTACAGTCTCGCGGCCGAAAGCCAGTACGACCATCCGTTCCAGTGGGGCTCCAAGCGGACCGGGCCGGACCTGGCCCGGGTCGGTGGGCGCTATTCTGACGAATGGCACGTGGACCATTTCCGTGACCCGCAGTCGGTGGTGCCGGAATCGGTGATGCCCAAATACGGGTACCTCGAACGCACGCTGATCGACGGTCAGTATATCGAGGACCTGATGAGCACCCACAAGTTCGTCGGCGTGCCCTACTCGGACGACATGGTCGAGAACGGGCGCGAGGATTTCGCCGCACAGGCGGATCCCGACAGCGACTTTGACGGTCTGCTGGAACGGTATGGCGAAAAGGTCAACGTGCGGAACTTCGACGGTCAGGCCGGGATTTCCGAGGCGGACGCCCTGATCGCCTACATGCAGATGCTGGGCACGCTGGTCGATTTCTCGACCTTCACGCCAGTGGCCAGCCGGTAAGGAGGGACAACCGATGGAAACCTATTCCCTGCTTCGCCAATTTGCAGACAGCTGGATGCTGCTGGCCCTGTTCGTGTTCTTCATAGGGATGGTGATCTGGGTCTTCCGGCCCGGATCCACCAAGACCTACGAGAACCCCGCCGGCATCCCCTTCCGGCATGAAGACAAGCCCGCGCAGGATACCGAGCGCCGGGCAGACGCCAAGGAGGCGTGAAGACCATGGCAAAAG
>JANSYB010000022.1 GCA_024742655.1 Paracoccaceae bacterium
CCCGCCCTGGTCAGCCGCACCCTGCTGGTAGAGGATCTCCTGCCTGAACGAATAGATTTCGACCTCTCCCTGCCGGATGACCCGATCCGCCCCGGAGACGCGCCGCCGCTGACGATCGAGGCACGGTACCTGTTTGGTGCCACGGGCGCCGATCTGGCCGCCGAAGGGACGGTGACCCTGCGCGGCAAACGGGAACTTGACGCGTTCCCCGGCTATCGCTTTGGCCGGTATGACGAGGGTGCCTCGCCCCGCACCTCCTACCTGCCGGGTGGCAAGACCGATGCGGATGGCCTTTTGACCATGGCCGCCGAGATGCCACAGACCGACACGGCCGATCGCCCGTTCGAGGCCGAGGTCATCGCTCGTGTGCGTGAAGGGTCCGGCCGCCCGGTGGAGCGGCGTCTGACCCGCATGCTGGCCCCGGCCGGTCCGGTCATCGGCCTGAAACCGGCCTTCGACGGGGTCGTGCCCGAGGGCAGCGCCGCCCGCTTTGAGGTGATTGCTGTCGGCACCGACCTGCAAGCCGTTCCCATGCAGGTGCGCTGGACGGTCAACCGGGTCGAAACGCGCTACCAGTGGTACCAGCAATACGGCAACTGGAACTGGGAGCCGATCACCACACGCACCCGCATTGACACCGGCACCGGCACGATTGGTGACAGCCCTCTTGAGGTCGAAGCACCCGTCGACTGGGGCCGGTATGAACTGGTGGTCGAACGGGTCGGTGGCGCCTACGTCGCCGCGTCGAGCGATTTCTATGCCGGCTGGTATGCGCCCGCCGACGCCAGCAGCACGCCCGACACGCTGGAGCTGTCTCTGGACAAACCCGGCTACACCCCGGGCGACACGGCCAACCTGCGCCTCGTACCGCGCTATGCGGGCACTGCGCTGATCACCGTCATGTCCAACCGCGTGATCGACATGCAGGCGGTCGAGGTGGCCGAGGGAGAGAACACCATTCCCCTGACCGTAACCGACGACTGGGGCGCGGGTGCCTATGTCACGGCGCAGGTGATCCGCCCGATGGATGTGGCCGCCGGGCAAAACCCGGCCCGGTCGCTTGGCCTGTCCTATGCCAGCATCGATCCGGGCGACAAACAGCTGTCGGTCAGCATCGACGCGCCGGAGATCACCGCGCCGCGCGGCCCGCTGAATGTCACCGTCAACGTGGACGGCCTGACCAATGGCGAGACCGGCCATGTCACCCTCGCCGCGGTCGATCTGGGTATCCTCAACCTGACGGGCTTCGACAGCCCCGATCCCTCGGCGCATTACTTCGGCCAGCGCCGTCTTGGTGTAGAGATCCGCGATCTTTATGGCCGTCTCATCGACGGGATGAACGGCGCACAGGGTCAGGTGCGATCCGGTGGCGATGCAGGCAATCAGATGCAAACCCAGTCACCCCCGCCGACAGAGGAGCTGGTCGCCTATTTCTCGGGGCCGCTCACCGTCGGCCCCGATGGCACCGCACAGGCCCGGTTCGACATCCCTGATTTCAACGGCACCGTGCGGCTGATGGCCGTGGCGTGGTCAGCCACCGGTGTCGGACAGGCCGAACATGACACGATCGTGCGCGATCCGGTGGTCGTCACCGCCTCCTTGCCGCGCTTCCTTTCGCCCGGCGATCAAAGCCGCCTGCTGCTCGAGATCGTCCATGCCGAGGGACCGACGGGCCGCATGGGCCTTGATGTCAGCGCCACGGGGCTGAGCATCAACGGCACAGTGCCGTCCGGGATCGAGTTGGGCGCGCAGGAAAAGCTCACGCTGTCGCTGCCTGTGACCGCTGGCGCAACCGGCGATCACGATCTGCGCGTGGCCCTGACCACACCCGATGGCAAGCAACTGACCAAGTCGCTGAAGATCGGCGTGCGCGCCAATGATCCGGCCATTTCCACCACGCGCCGCTTTTCGCTGGCGCCCGGGAATACCTTTACGCTGGATGCAGAGATCTTTGCCGGCCTGCTTGACGGCACGGGAGAGGTAATGGTCTCGGCCGGGCCACTGGCCAAGCTGGACGCACCGGGCCTGTTGTCCGCGCTGGACCGATACCCCTATGGCTGCACCGAACAGGTTGTCTCTGCCGCGATGCCGCTGCTTTACTTCGACGAGGTGGCCCGCGCGATGGGGCTGGGCAATGCGGATCAGGTGGAACAGCGCATCGATCAGGCCATTGCGCGTGTGCTGACGCGGCAGTCGAGTTCGGGCGGTTTCGGCCTGTGGCGGGCCAGCTCGGGGGATTTCTGGCTGGATGCCTATGTCGCCGATTTCCTGTCACGCGCCCGCGCCGAAGGCCACGAGGTGCCACAACTGGCCTATGCCATGGCGATGGACAACCTGCGAAACCGCATCAACTATGCCCCTGATTTCGACAAGGGGGGCGAGGAAATCGCCTATGGCCTGATGGTTCTGGCCCGCGAAGGCGCGGCGCGCATGGGCGACCTGCGTTACTATGCCGACGTCAAGGCCGATGCCTTTGCCACGCCGCTGGCGCTGGCACAGCTGGGGGCCGCGCTGGCCGCCTATGGCGATCAGACCCGCGCCGACCGCATGTTTGCCCTCGCGCTGCGTGACATGATCGCCACCTCCGGCCCCGAGGGGCAGCTTTGGCGCGCCGATTACGGCACCCGCCTGCGGGACCGCGCCGGGCTGCTGACCCTCGCGGCCGAGGCGGGCAGCAGCGTGGTGGACACCGCCACGCTGGCGGGCACGCTGACTGCGGACGGGCCGCACATGTCGACGCAGGAACAGGCCTGGACCCTGCTGGCCGCACGCGCCCTGCTGCGTGATCCGGCCACCGCGGCGCTGACCCTGAATGGTGATCCCGTCACCGGGCCCTTCGTGCGGCGCTTCGCGGCGGCGGGCCTGCCCGCGCAGACCATCCGCAACGACGGCGCCAATCCCACCGACATCACCCTGACCACCATCGGCATCCCCCGGATCGCACCCGAGGCGGGCGGCTATGGCTATGCGATAGATCGCGCCTATTACGACCTCGATGGCACGCCGGTGTCGCTTGATGCCGTGACCAGCGGCACGCGGCTGGTCACCGTTCTGACGGTCCGGCCCTTCGAGAAGGGCGAGGCGCGGCTGATGATCGACGATCCGCTGCCCGCCGGTCTGGAAATCGACAATCCGAACCTGCTGCAATCGGGGGACATACGCTCACTCGACTGGCTTGACCCGGCGAATGCCCGACACACCGAGTTCCGCGCGGACCGGTTCCTGGCGGCGGTCGACTGGCGCTCGGACAAGCCGTTCCAGCTGGCCTACATGGTCCGGGCCATTTCACCGGGCAGCTACCATCACCCGGCGGCTTCAGTCGAGGACATGTACCGCCCGCAATACCGGGCGCGGTCTTCCACCGGGCGGATCGAGGTGACAGAGTGATCGCGGGCCTCTCCCCATGACCGGCCAGACCATAGCCACCGCGCACTGGACCGCGCTGGACCGCTCCGGCGAGGACAAGTGTCGCCTTGCCCGCGCCGGTCATGGTTGGCTGCTGGTCGGTCATGCCCGGTTCCAGGATGGGGACGGCTTTGCCGCACTGGACTACGTGGTGCGCTGCGACAAGGACTGGCTGACCCTTGGCGTGGATATCGCGGGGCCGCATGGCGACCGCGACATTCGCATCCAGATTGAGCGCACCACGGATGGATGGAGCCTGAACGAAACCCCGCAACCGGGTCTGGACTTGGCCCTTGATATCGACCTGTCCTTTACACCGGCCACGAACCTGATGCCGCTGCGCCGCCTGTTAGCGGGCCCGGTCGATGCTCTGATCACCCGTTCGGCATGGCTCGACTATCCGGCGACAGCGCTCAGGCCGCTGGATCAGACCTATACCCGCCGTGCACCGGGCAAGGTGGCATACCGGGGGGAGCAGACCGGCTACGTGACGGAACTGAGCGTGGATGACAGTGGCTTTGTCACCACCTATCCCCGGCTCTGGCAGGGCGAGGTGCGGCATGAGACGCCCTGACCGATTGCTGTTTTGCCTGGCCGTGCTGTTGCTATGCGTCGGGCTGGGTCGCGACGCCGCCGACCGCTGGATCGATCGGACCGACCTGCCGCCCTTGTTCAGCGCAACCTCAACGGAGGTGCTTGACCGCAATGGCGCGTTGTTGCGCGTCTATACGGTCGAGGACGGGCGCTGGCGTCTGGCCGCGGCACCGGGCAGCGTGGATCCCGGCTATCTGGGGATGCTGATCGCCTACGAGGACAAACGCTTTTACCGTCACAACGGCGTCGACCTTCTGGCCATGGTGCGCGCGGCGGGGCAGGCCGTGCGTCATGGCACGGTCATCTCGGGCGGTTCCACCCTGAGCATGCAGGTGGCCCGCCTGCTGGAAAACAGCGGCACCGGGCGCCTGTCGGGCAAGCTGCGACAGGTCCGCGTGGCGCTGGCGCTGGAGCGCAGGCTGAGCAAAGAGCAGATCCTGCAACTTTATCTGGAACGTGCGCCTTTCGGCGGCAATCTCGAAGGGGTTCGCGCCGCCACGCTGGCCTGGTTCGGCAAGGAGCCACGCCGCCTGACCCCGGCCGAGGCCGCGCTGCTGGTGGCGCTGCCGCAATCGCCCGAGGCCCGTCGCCCGGACCGGGATCATACCGCCGCCACCTCTGCCCGCGACCGCGTGCTGGCCCGCGCCGCGCGTGACGGTCTGCTGACGCCCGAGGCCGCCGCCGCCGCCCGGACCGAGCCGGTCCCCGTCACCCGACGCCCCTTCCCGGCGCTGGCGCCACACCTGTCGGACCGGGCGCTGGCGCAGGATCCCCTCGCCACGCGCCACGACCTGACGGTTGACGCCTCACTGCAACGCAGCCTGGAACGGCTGGCCCGCGACACGGCGCACGGCCTGCCGCCAGAGGCCTCCATCGCGATGATCGTCGCGGATCACCAAAGCGGTGATATTCTTGCCTCGGTCGGCTCCGCGAATTACGACGCGACAGACGGGCGGCAAGGCTTTGTCGACATGACGGTGGCTCACCGGTCTCCGGGCTCGACGCTCAAGCCGCTGGTTTACGCCATGGCGTTCGACCGTGGCCTCGCCCACCCCCAGACCCTGATCGATGACCGGCCGGTGTCGTTCGGCCGCTATGCCCCGCAGAATTTCGACGGAGCGTTCCGCGGCCAGATCACCGTGACCGAGGCGTTGCGGCAATCGCTGAACATTCCCGTGGTCCTGCTTCTGGACGAGATCGGCCCGGCCCACCTGATGGACACGATGCGCCGAAGCGGTGTATCGGCCAGCCTGCCCGGCGATCAGGCCGGGCTGGCCGTGGCCCTTGGCGGGGTCGGCGTGACGCTGAGCGACCTTGCCCGGCTTTACGCCATGCTGGCCCAAGGCGGCATCGAACGTCCGCTGCACTGGCGCAAGGGAGCCGCGATCACCGGGCAGCAAAGCGTTCTCAGCCGCGCGGCGGCGTGGCACGTCAGCGATATTCTTGCCGGGCTCGCCCCGCCCCCCGGCGCACCGGCCCGGCGCATCGCCTACAAGACCGGCACATCCTACGGGCACCGCGATGCCTGGGCTGTGGGGTTCGATGGCCGCCATGTCGCGGCCGTCTGGATCGGCCGACCCGACGGCACGCCGATGCCCGGCGCGTTTGGCGGGGACCTGGCCGCGCCGGTTCTTTTCGAGGCGTTCCAGCGCCTGAAGCCACGGGTCGACCCGCTGCCACCGCCACCGCCGGAAACCCTGATCCTGTCCACCGCCGCCCTGCCGCAGCCCTTGCGACGCTTTGCCGGGCGAGACGCGCTTTTCGAACCGGAGGCGGACGCGCCCAAGCTGATCTTTCCACCTGATGGCGCACGCCTGCCGATCTCGGGTCAAACCCTGACGGTCAAGCTGCGCGATGGCGCACCGCCGTTCACCTGGATGGCCAACGGCCAGCCGCTGAAAACGGGCAGTCACCGGCGCGAGGCGCAGCTTGATGGCATAACACAGGGGTTTTCGACCCTGTCGGTCATCGATGCCAGGGGGCGATCCTCAAAGGTGACCGTCTGGATCGACTGATCAACGCCCGGGGCGCAGCGGCACCCTGCCGCCTGCCTGCAGGAGCCACGCCTCTTGACCCTCGAAGACCGCGACATGCAGCGCCCGGCCCCAGCCCGCGCCGCCATCCAGCGCCACGCGATTGCCGTGATGTTCAGGCCAGTCGACCGGCGTGTGGCCATGCACGATCAGCTTGCCGTGATCGCGCCGGTCCGACAGGAACGGTTCACGGATCCACATCAGATCCTCGGGATGCTGATCGGTCAGCGGCACGCCGGGCGCAATCCCGGCATGGCACAGAAACAGGTCATCGGTTTCATGCGCGTGCGGCAGCCCCGCCAGGAAATCGACATGCGCCTGTGGGACCGCGCGCAAGGCCGCGTCGCGGTCGCGCCGGTACACGCCATAGGACGCCATCGTTTCGCGCCCGCCCATGTTTGTCGACAGCCAGCCGTGGTTGCCTGCCTTTTCCCCCTGTACGTCAAGGAAATCCAGAAACAACTGATCGTGGTTGCCACGTAGCACGATCCAGTCGCGTCCCGCCGCGATCCAGTCGATCAGTGTCTGGATCACCCCGCGGCTGTCCGGGCCACGGTCGACAAGATCGCCCAGAAAGA
This sequence comes from Paracoccaceae bacterium, assembly GCA_024742655.1. Lineage (GTDB taxonomy): Bacteria > Pseudomonadota > Alphaproteobacteria > Rhodobacterales > Rhodobacteraceae > Roseovarius. The sequence continues at coordinate 6,611 of JANSYB010000022.1, forward strand.
TCACGCGCGCGCCCTGGCCGCCTTCGGCCTCGATCAGCGCCAGGGCATCCCTCAGCTTGTCGCTATTGCCGTGAATGTCGGGGATGACATAGATCTCATCGCTCATGCCCCTTGGGAAACCACCCGGCGAACAAGGTCAAGCGGCTTTCGCGTCTGCGCCATGTCTGCGGGGCAAAAGACGCCGGTATCCCGGAGACGCGCCAGGAAACCGCCGCGGAACGCATCCGGCCCGAAGGTTTGGGCCCCCCGGGCCGGACATAATCAAACCACGTCGAAGGACAGCGGGCGGACCTGCTGGAACTTGCCGGTGGCCTCGAGCTTTTTGACTACGGATGCCTCGATCGGCGCATCCACGTAGAGCAACGCGATCGCCTCTCCGCCCTGAGCCGCGCGACCAAGGGTGAAGTTGGCGATGTTCACGCCGTTCTCGCCCATCATCTGGCCCAACGTGCCGATGATGCCCGGCTCGTCGTTGTTCGTGGTGTAGAGCATGTGCTGCCCGATCTCGGCGTCGATGTTGATCCCCTTGATCTGGATGAACCGCGGCTTGCCGTCGCTGAACACCGTGCCACCGATGGAGCGTTCGCGCTTGTCCGTTACCACCGTTAGCTTGATGTAACCCTCAAAGGCGCCCGACTTGTCCTGCCGGGTGGTCGAGATCTTGATGCCGCGTTCCTTGGCCACCACCGGGGCGGACACCATGTTCACCTCGGGGTTCACGGATTTCATGATCCCCGCCACAGCCGCACAGGTCAGCGCCTCGAGGTTCATCTCGCTCACGACACCGTCGTAAAGGATGTTGATCGCCTTGACCGGCTCGTCCGTCATCTGGCCGATGAAATTGCCAAGATGGTCGGCCAGCTTGATCCACGGCCCCATCACCTTGGCCTCTTCAGCCGTGACCGAGGGCATGTTCAGCGCATTGGAAACGGCCCCCGTCAGCAGGTAATCGGCCATCTGTTCGGCCACCTGAAGCGCCACGTTTTCCTGCGCCTCGGTCGTGGCCGCACCGAGGTGCGGGGTGCAGACCACGTTGGGCAGGCCGAACAGCGGGTTCTCGGTCGCGGGCTCCTCGGCGAAGACGTCAAAGGCCGCGCCGGCCACATGGCCCGATTTCAGCAACTCGGCCAAGGCCGCCTCGTCCACCAGACCACCGCGGGCACAGTTGATGATGCGTACGCCCTTCTTGGTCCTGGCCAGCGCCTCGGCCGACAGGATATTGCGCGTGGCATTGATCAGCGGGGTGTGCAGCGTGATGAAATCGGCACGCGCCAGCAATTCATCCAGATCGACCTTCTCGGCGCCTTTCTGGGCGATCTTTTCCTCGCTCAGTGTCGGGTCATAGGCGATGACCTTCATCTTCAGGCCCCGCGCCCGGTCGGCCACGACAGCCCCGATATTGCCGATGCCGATGATGCCCAACGTCTTGTTGGTCAACTCGACCCCCATGAACTTGGATTTTTCCCATTTGCCGGCATGGGTGCTGGCGCTGGCCTCGGGCAGTTGGCGGGCCACGGCGAACATCATCGCGATGGCGTGTTCGGCAGTGGTGACCATGTTGCCGAAGGGCGTGTTCATCACGATCACGCCTTTCTTGCTGGCGGCCGGCTTGTCGATATTGTCGGTGCCGATACCGGCGCGGCCGATGACCTTGAGGTTGTCGGCAGCCTCTAGGATCTTCTCGGTGACCTTGGTGGCCGAGCGGATGGCGAGGCCGTCATACTGCCCGATGATCTCGCGCAGCTTTTCCTTGTCCTTGCCAAGCTCGGGCATGAAATCCACGTCGATGCCGCGATCCCGAAAGATCTGCACGGCAGTTTCACTCAGCTTGTCGGATACGAGTACCTTGGGAGCCATTTGTCTGGTCCTTTGTATTGGGATGTCAGGACGGGTGCATGAGATCACGCACCCTACATTGGTTCATGCCGTAGGGTGTGTGCTTGCACGCACCTTACGCGACCTGCGAAAGCGCGGCGATCTCGGCCTCGAAGGCCCATTCGATCCACGGCATCAACGCGCGAAGGTCATCAGTCTCGACCGTGCCGCCGCACCAGATGCGCAGACCCGGGGGCGCGTCGCGGTAGGCGCCGATGTCGAAGGCCACGCCCGCGCCCTCCAGCCGTTTGGCCACAGCCTTGGCAAAGGTGGCGCCATCGGCGATCCGGTCATCGGTGAACTTCAGGCAGACCGAGGTGTTCGACCGGGTTGCCGGATCGGCGGCAAGGTTTTCAACCCAGGGCGCATTGTCCACAAGCTCTGCCACGGTCGCCGCGTTGGCATCCGCCCTTGCCATCAGCCCCTTGAGCCCGCCGATGGAGCGCGCCCAGTCGAGCGCGAGCAGGTAATCCTCGACCGCGAGCATGGAGGGGGTGTTGATCGTCTCGCCCACGAAGATGCCTTCGATCAGCTTGCCGCCCTTGGTCAGGCGAAAGATCTTGGGCAGGGGCCAGGCGGGCTTGTAGCTTTCCAGCCGCTCGACGGCGCGCGGGCTCAGGATGAGCATGCCATGCGCGGCCTCGCCGCCCAGCACCTTCTGCCAGGAGAAGGTTGTGACATCGAGCTTGTCCCAGGGCAGGTCCATCGCGAAGGCGGCGCTGGTGGCGTCGCACAGCGTCAGGCCGGCGCGGTCGGCAGGGATCGCGTTGCCGTTTGGCATGCGCACCCCGGATGTCGTGCCGTTCCAGGTAAAGCAGACGTCGTTGTCGTAGTTCAGGGCCGCCATGTCGACGATCTGGCCATAGGCGGCCTCGTGCACGGTGGCGTCGATCTTCAGCTGCTTGACCGCGTCGGTGACCCAGCCCGCGCCGAAGCTTTCCCAGGCGACCATTTCCGCCGGACGCTCGCCCAGCAGGTTCCACATCGCCATCTCGAAGGCGCCGGTGTCGGACGCCGGCACGATGCCGATGCGATAGTCGGCGGGGATGCCGAGGATGTCGCGGGTGGTCTCTATGGCGGCCTTCAGCCTGGCCTTGCCCACGCCGGCACGGTGCGACCGGCCCAGGGGGGCGTCGGACAATGCGGACAGCGTGAATGTGGGGGGTTTGGCGCAAGGGCCAGAAGAAAAACGCGGATTGGCCGGCCGCGTTGCCGGGGTCGTCGGTCCAGACATGGTACCCTTCCAGATATACGCCCCTCGTTGGGGAGGGGTGTCCCACGGACGCTGCTAGCCGAGTGCCGCGGGAAACTCAAGCGACAGTTTTGTGCCAGGGTAGAGGGGCGTGTCTTCGCCGTTGGGCGGACACATTTTCACCCCAGTTCCCGGTCAGATTGAAACGCGGATTAACCATACGCGGATTGGCGCCATGACGGATTCGTCCCTTCCCACGGGCGCAAACGGGACAATCGACAACGATTTCGACGCGGATTGGCGGCGCCTTGGAACGGGGCGCGAGCGGCCCGTTCTATCGCTGCGTGTGATGGTCTTCGCGACGATGGTGCTGATGGCCTGCCTGCCGATCGCCGCGTTCTACAAATGGGTGGAACGCACGTCGTTCGAGAAGGAAATCGCCCTTGTCGACGAAAGCCACCTGATCATCGCCAAGAACCTGTCGGCGACGTTCTCGCGCTATGTGCGGGACGCGAAATCCGTGTTCGGGCTGGCGGTGCAGAACGCGGGGTGGTTTCCCGAATTCGACGGCTACACTGCGGCGCTGGCGAACTTCAACTTCTGCCATATCGTGGTGGTCGACGACGCCGGCCGGGTGATCCAGCTGATCGAGGGGGACAACGACCATCCGACCGATCTGCCCGCCCCCGAGATCATGGCCGAACTGCGCGAGATCGCCGCGGCGGCGGGCGGGGACATCGCGGTGAGCGGTATCCGCCAGCACAATGGCAGCGGGCATTTCTTCATGGTCCAGCAGCTGGAAGGGAACCGGCTGGCGATCGCCCCGTGGAGCCCGGCCTATGTCGTGCAGATGCAAAAGAGCATCGCCTTCGGCGAGCTTGGTCACTCGATGGTGGTCGATCATGAAGGCCTTGTGGTCGCGCATCCGAACGCCGAATGGCAGCGGATCAACAAGGATGCCTCGAAGCTTTCGGTGGTGCAGGCGATGCTGCGGGGCGGGACCGGGGTGGCGCAGTTCTACTCTCCGCCGATGCAGGCCGACATGATCGCGGGCTACACCTTCGTGCCGGAAACCGGCTGGGGCGTGATGGTTCCGCAGCCGATTCGCGAACTGGCGGACCGGGCGGGAACCGTGCAATCGGGCGCGGTTGCGCTGGCGCTGTTCCAGCTGTCGCTTGCCGTTCTCATCAGCTGGTGGCTGGCCAGCTGGATCGCGCGTCCGATCCGGTCCATCGCCGGGTCCTCGGTGCGGGTGTCGAACGGCGACTACGATGCCCGCGTGCCGGACCTGCCGGCGCATACCGCCGTCGAGATCCAGCAGACGGCGACCGCCTTCAACACGATGCTCGACGGAATCAGAGACCAGACGGAACGGCTCAAGGCGGCGTTGTTCCGCGCCGAGTCGGTGTCGCGCGAGCGGGCCGCGCTTCTGGATGCGGCCGAGCAGGCGAACCGGGCCAAGTCCAGCTTTGTCTCGATGGTCAGCCACGAGTTGCGCACGCCCCTCACCTCGATCAAGGGCGCGATGGAACTGATCGACAGCGGCGCAACCGGCGACGTGACACCCGAGGCGAAATCCCTTCTGGGGATCGCGATCAAGAACAGCCGCAGGCTGGCCACGATGATAAACGACCTGCTGGACGTGGAGAAACTGAATTCCGGCGAGATGCGGTTCAGCTTTGCCCCGCTCGACCTGGCCGCCCTGGCAGCGGACGCGGTGCGAGAGAACGCCAGTTATGCGCGGCTGAACGACGTGACGTTCGAGCTGGTTGCGCCCGAGGGCCCGGTGATGGTCGAGGGCGACCACAACCGGCTGACGCAGGTGATGGCAAACCTGCTGTCGAACGCGGCCAAGTTCTCGCATGCCGGCGGTACGGTCGAGATCGACGTCGGCGTCCGGGACGGCCGCGCCTTCGTCGAGGTGCGCGATCATGGCATCGGGATTCCCGCGGAGGCGGGCGACCGCATCTTCGACACCTTCGTTCAGCTCGATTCGGCCGATAACCGGGCCGTGGGCGGCAGCGGGCTTGGGCTCAGCATCGCGCGCACGATCGTCACGCGGCACCGGGGCAAGCTTGGCTACCGCCAGGCGGAGGACGGCGGGACGATCTTCTTCTTCGCGTTGCCATTGGCCGCCGAGCGCCGCGTGTCCGATCTGGCCGAAGGATCGTCGTGATGGCCGGGCTGACGCATATCCTGCATGTCGAGGACGACGCCGACATCGTCGAGGTGGCGCGCATGTCGCTGGAGTTGCTTGGCGGGTTCCGGCTGAACCAGTTCACCAGCGGCGTGGCCGCCGTTGCCGCCGCGCCCGGGCTGCATCCCGACCTTCTGCTTCTGGACATGATGATGCCCGGGATGGACGGCTGGCAGACATTGCTGCGGCTGCGGGATGTTCCGCACCTGCGCGAGGTTCCCGCGATCTTCATGACGGCAAAGCTCGCCGGGCTGCCCGACGCCGACGCCTTTGCGGCACAGCATGTGATCGGCACGGTGGAAAAGCCGTTCGACGCCATGGCG
>JANSYB010000619.1 GCA_024742655.1 Paracoccaceae bacterium
ACCGTCTCGTCGCGCCGCATCTCTTCGGCCAATGCCTCGTTCACGGCCTGCGACAGGGTGATCTCTCTCATCGTCTCGCTCCTCAGTCCGCGTAAACGTGCATGTCGACCTCATGGGCCGGCGGGTAATCGGCCTTCTCGGCATAGGCCACGGCCTCGGTCGCGTCGGTCTCGATCTCGGCATTCATCGCGTCGATCTCGTCCTCGGTTGCGATCCCCTCGCTGACCAGCCAGGCGCGGAAGCGGATGATCGGATCGCGGTTGTCCTTCCAATCCTTCTCCTCGTCCTTCGACCGGTAGTATTCGCGGTTGATGTCGCCGACGTGGTGCCCGTGGTAGCGATAGGTCATCAGCTCCATGAAGAAGGGGCCTTCGCCCTTGCGCGCGCGCGCCACCAGTTTCTGCGTCAATTCGTTGACCGCCAGCACGTCCTGCCCGTCGACCTGGTGGGCCTCGATCCCGAAGGCTTCGGCCCGGGCCATGATAGACCCTGCCGCGATTTCCTCGGTCTTGGTGTATTCGGAATAGCCGTTGTTCTCGCACGCATAGATGACCGGCAGGTTCCACAGCGCCGCCATGTTCATGACCTCGTACCAAAGCCCCTGCGCTGTCGCCCCGTCGCCGAAAAAGCAGACGGTCACATCATCCTTGCTCTGCAGCTTCGCCCGCAGCGCAGACCCCGTGGCGATGCCCATCGACCCGCCCACGATGGCATTGGCGCCCAGATTGCCATTGGCCTGGTCGGCAATGTGCATCGATCCGCCCTTGCCGCGGCAATAGCCCTCGGCCTTGCCCAGCAGTTCGCAGAACATTTCCCTGAACGCGGCCCCCTTCGCCACGCAATGCCCGTGCCCTCGATGGGTCGAGGTGATGCGGTCCTCGTCGGTCAGCGCCTCGCAGATGCCCACGGCGACGGCTTCCTCGCCGGAATACATATGCGTCAGCCCCGGCATCTTGGCTGAAAGGTAAAGCTGGTTCGCGTTGTCCTCGAAGGTGCGGATGCGCACCATCTGGCGATACATCCGCAGGTAATCCTCGGTATTGGTCTTGGCTGTCGTGGCGCGTTTGGCCATGGTTCTCTCCCTCCGGCGCGAGGCCCTTCGCGGGCCCGCGCACACCCTTTAAAATCCGTAATGAAATCCCGTTTATCTCGAGATTTCCGAGGGTTGCCGCCGACTCTCAATCCTGACCACCGGCGGCGCCGGTGCTTCAGTACCGGTTTGCAATGGGCAATTCCTCAGCCGGGAACAGGCTGATCACCTCGCAACCCTTCTCGGTCACCACGACCTCCTCCTCGATCCGCGCTGCGGAATAGCCGTCGGTGGCGGGGCAATAGGTCTCGAGCGCGAAGACCATGCCGGTCTTGATCTCCATCGGGTGGTCCAGGCTGACCGCACGGGAGATGATCGGCCGCTCGTGCAGCGCCAGCCCCAGCCCATGCCCGAACTGCAGGCCAAAGGCCGCGTCCTCGTTCGGGAAGCCCAGGGATTCCGCGGTGGGCCAGACCTCGGCCACCTTGTCGGTGGTCACGCCCGGCTTGATCATGGCGATCGAGGCGTCGATCCATTCCCGCGCCTTGACATAGGCGTCGTTCTGCGCGGGCGTCGCCCGGCCCACGTTGAATGTGCGGTAGTAGCAGGTGCGGTAGCCCTGGTAAGACTGGAGAATGTCGAAGAAGCACTGGTCGCCGGGCCGGATCAGCCGGTCGGTGAAATTGTGCGGATGCGGGTTGCAGCGCTCGCCGGAGATGGCGTTGATCGCCTCGACGTCATCCGAACCCATTTCGTAGAGCAGCTTGTTCGAGAGCGCCACGATGTCGTTCTCGCGCACACCCGGCTTCAGCTCCTCGTAGATCATGTGGTACACACCGTCGACCATGCTGGCCGCCTGCGTCAGAAGCTGGATCTCGTCCCAGTTCTTGATCTCGCGCGCGCCCAGCATGATCTGCTGGCCGTCCACGACCTTGATCCCTTCCTCTTGCAGCGCGTGGAACATGGCGGTTTCCGCGTAATCCACGCCCACCGGCATGTCGGCCATGCCCGCATCCCTGATCAACTGCGCGATCATCTTGGCATATTTGCGCATCAGCCCGAACTCGGGCGGGAT
>JANSYB010000118.1 GCA_024742655.1 Paracoccaceae bacterium
ACAGGCCATGGTGCCCGCGCACCGCCTGCAGGACGGGGAATTCATCACCCTGCACGACGACACCACCATGACGGTCTATGAACTGCATTTCGACGCGCCGCACATCCTTTACGTGGACGGCCTCGAGGTCGCCAGCGGACCGGTGGACGCAACCATTTCCAAAGCTGCCTGAGGTCCCCCCTCCAGGACGCAAATGAAGGCCCCGGGATGTTGCTCTCCCGGGGCCTTTTTCATGCAAGGCCCAGAGCCCCGAACACCTTGGGCAATTCTTCGGGCAGATCCTCGGCGATCAGACCCGGCCCGAAACTGCGCGCGCATTCGACATGCAGCCACGCGGCCGTTTCCGCCGCCGGCATCGGGTCGAACCCGCGCGCCAGCAGCCCGGTGATGAACCCCGCCAGCACATCGCCCGACCCGGCCGTGGCCAGCCACGGCGCGGCACGGTCATACTGCGCCGAATTGATGCTGCACCGCCCTTCGGGCACGGCGATCACCGTGTCGGGCCCCTTGAACAGAACCACGCATCCCGCCCGCTGCGCCGCCTCTCGTGTCGCGTCCACCTTGGAATAGGCCGGGCCTTTGGTAGGCGCGGCGTTCAGCTTCCCGGCGATGTCCGGGAAGAGCCGCGCGAACTCCCCGCCATGCGGCGTCAGCACACAGCGGTCATGCAGCAATCCGAACAAGACATCCGGCACGTCCGCAAAACCCGTCAGCGCATCGGCATCCAGAACGACGTAGGGTGCGTGCTCCGCACGCACCGCCACCGGCACCAGCTCCCGCGCACGGTCCAACCCCATCCCCGGCCCAATGCAGACTGCGTTCAACCGCTGATCCTTGAGCATCTCGGCCAACCCTTCGCCGCCATCGACACGCGCCAACATCAGCGCCGTCACCTGGCACGCCACCTCCTGCTGGGCCGAGGGCGGCACACCGAGCGTCACCAGCCCGGCCCCGATGCGCAGCGCACCGCGCGCCGCCAGCCGCGCGGCCCCGGTGCGGCCCGCGCCGCCGGAGAGGATGAGCGCATGACCGTGGTCATATTTGTGACGCCCCAAGCCAAACCGCTTGTCGAGATCGTGACCCGGCCAAATCCGCGCCGCCCGCCCCCTGGGCGCCTCGAAATCCAACTGGATCACCTGATCCGCCACGCGCGGCGCGTTCAAATGCGCCGGATGTGTATCCTCCGTCCCAAGGCCAATGTCGATCACCCGAATCCTGCCGCAACTGTCATTCAAGACATGGCCGATTTTCTTGCGGTGAAACGCAAGCGTCAGGTCCGTCCTCAACAATCGTTTTGACGCGTCTTGCCGCCACCAACGGCTCCAGATCTCGAAATCCCTCGCGTCATTTCCTGTGTTTTCGGGACATTCCGGCAAAAGAAACTGACCGCTATCGCAATCCAAGCCGGACGGGCAATCCACCGCAACAACATGGAAAGGTACAAGCCACGGGTGGCTTTCGCCGACATCGCGCTTGCGCACCATGTGATGGGCATTGGCAAGCTCCAGAGGGATTGCGCGGGACAGGCCCGTTCCGAACATCGCATCGACCAGAAGCGCAGGGCGCGGACCTGTGCCAGCCTGCGCGACGGTCAAGGGATGGATGTCCCCCATTGCGGCCCACACGTCATGGTTCTTTCTGGCATCCGGTGAAAGCTTTTCCGCATCTCCGAAGAACAAGACTTCCACATCCCAGCCCTTGTCCCGCAGCCGTCGCGCCACGACGAACCCGTCACCGCCGTTGTTGCCCGGGCCGCACAGCACGACCGCCCGATGCGGGGCCTGCGCCAGTTCCGGCCATTCCTCGAACACCGCCTCGACCACGCCGCGCCCGGCGCGCTCCATCAGTTCCAGCCCCGTGACCTGGCTCGACTCGATGGCCGCCTGTTCGATGGCCCGCATCTGCGCGGCGGTCAGCAACTCTGTCATGGTGTTCAGTCCCTGGCGATTCAAAACTGCGTACAAATTGTGCGGTTTGCATAAATTTTGTGCATATTATTTTTCCCGCTTGCCCTGCGCTCCCACAGAAACCCTAACCGATTGTGCCCTCCCATGAGAAGTGATCTGCAACCGAAGACAAGCCAGTCGGAGGAGACGACCATGAAAAAGATCGAGGCGATCATCAAGCCATTCAAGCTCGATGAAGTGAAGGAAGCGCTTCAGGACGTGGGCGTTCAGGGCCTCTCGGTGATCGAGGTGAAGGGCTTCGGCCGCCAGAAGGGCCATACCGAACTCTACCGCGGGGCCGAATACGTGGTCGATTTCCTGCCAAAGGTAAAGATCGACGTCGTTCTCGACGACGACCAGGTCGATGCCGCCATCGAGGCCATCATCGAGGCGGCCAAGACCGACAAGATCGGCGACGGCAAGATTTTCGTCAGCCCGATTGAACAAGCCATCCGCATCCGCACCGGCGAGTCCGGTTCGGACGCACTCTAACGTCACCAAAAAACCAACGAAGGGATCCAGGATATGAGCGCAAGCGATCTGCTCAAGATGATCAAGGACGAGGACGTCGAGTATGTCGACATCCGTTTCACCGACCCGCGCGGCAAGCTGCAGCACGTGACGGTCATGGCCGATCAGGTCGACGAGGATTTCCTCGAAGAAGGCTTCATGTTCGACGGCTCGTCGATCGCCGGCTGGAAATCGATCGAAGCCTCGGACATGAAACTGATGCCCGACACCGAAAGCGGCTATATCGATCCGTTCTACGCCGAAAAGACGATGTGCGTGCACTGCTCTGTCGTGGAACCCGACACGGGCGAGCCCTATCACCGCGACCCGCGCGGCACCGCCGAAAAGGCCGAGGCCTACCTGAAGTCTTCGGGCATCGGCGATGTGGCCTTCTTCGGCCCCGAGGCGGAGTTCTTCCTGTTTGACGACGTGCGCTTCTCGACGTCGATCAACAAGGTGTCCTACGAGGTCGACGCAATGGACGCGTCCTGGAACTCCGACACCGAATACGAGATGGGCAACATGGGCCATCGTCCGGGCGTCAAGGGCGGCTATTTCCCGGTCAACCCTACCGATGACGCGCAGGACATCCGCTCCGAGATGCTCTCAACCATGAAGCGTCTGGGCATGAAGGTCGACAAGCACCACCACGAGGTGGCCAGCTGCCAGCACGAGCTGGGCCTGATCTTCGACAGCCTGACCAAGCAGGCCGACGAACTGCAGAAATACAAGTACGTCATTCACAACGTGGCCCAGGCCTATGGCAAGTCGGCCACCTTCATGCCCAAGCCCATCGCGGGCGACAACGGCACCGGCATGCACTGCAACATGTCGATCTGGAAGGATGGCAAGCCGCTTTTCGCGGGTGACAAGTACGCCGATCTCAGCCAGGAGGCGCTCTACTTCATCGGCGGCATCCTCAAGCATGCCAAGACGCTGAATGCCTTCACCAACCCGTCCACCAACAGCTACAAGCGTCTGATCCCGGGCTTCGAGGCCCCCGTTCTGCGCGCCTACTCGGCCCGCAACCGGTCGGGCTGCGTGCGCATCCCGTGGACCGAATCGCCCAAGGCCAAGCGCGTCGAGGCGCGTTTCCCGGATCCGTCGGCGAACCCCTACCTGTGCTTTGCCGCGTTGCTGATGGCCGGTCTGGACGGCATCAAGAACAAGATCGATCCGGGCGAGGCGATGGACAAGAACCTCTACGATCTGCCCGCCGAGGAGCTGGCCGATATCCCGACCGTCTGCGGCAGCCTGCGCGAAGCGATCGACGCCCTTGCGTCGGATCACGACTTCCTGCTGGCCGGTGACGTGTTCACCAAGGATCAGATCGACGGCTATATCGAGCTGAAGATGGAAGAGATCGAGGCGTATGAGCACACGCCCCACCCGGTGGAATTCCAGATGTACTACAGCTGCTGAACCATCAGGCATGATCAGGGGGGCGTCCTTCGGGGCGCCCCTTCGCATTTGACGTTACATAAAATTCTCTTTGTCCCGCGATATGGCTCCGCTAAGATTTCCATGAGTTGTGGGGAGGTCTTTATGAAATTGTCGTTCAAATCCTTTATTCTGTCGGGCGTTTTATTCCTTGGGCTGGCGGTCTCCGGCACCGCCTCGGTGGCCGCCTCTTGCGGCAACACCTCCGCCGGGTTCGAGGCATGGAAAGCCGCCTTTGCGCAGGACGCCCGGCGCGCGGGCGTGGGCCAGCGCGGACTGCAGGCGCTGGCGGGGGCGCAATATGCCAGCCGCACCATCGCCGCCGACCGCAATCAGAAAAGCTTTCGCTACAGCCTGGACAAGTTCATGCAGGTGCGCGGCGCCCCGACGATCGTGGCGCAGGGCCGCAAGCGCAAGGCCCGCGATGCCGCGTTCTACCAGGCGCTGGAAAGCCGCTACGGCGTGCCCGCCGGCGTCATCATCGCCATTCACGGCATGGAAACCGGCTTTGGCGGGTTCATGGGCGACAGTTCGGTCGTCTCGGCCATTGTCACCCTGAGCTTCGATTGCCGCCGCTCCGATTTTTTCAAGCCGCATGCCATCGGCGCGCTGAAACTGGTGGACATGGGCAGCATCTCGGCCTCCACTCGCGGCGCCAAGCATGGCGAGTTGGGCCACACGCAATTCCTGCCGGGCAATGCGCTGAAATACGGCGTGGATGCCAATGGCGACGGCCGGGTGGATTTCTACAACCAGGCCGATGCGCTGGCCTCGACGGCGAATTTCCTGCGCCAGAAGGGGTGGAAACCGGGACAGGGCTACCAGGAGGGCCAGCCCAATTTCCGCGTCATCCAGCAATGGAACGCGGCGACCGTTTATCAAAGAGCCATCGCCATCATGGCCGCCCAGATCGACGGGTAGAACGCCGTTTCGATCAAGGGCAGCCCCGGTATCGGATGCCCCGGCGGGGACAAAACGGCATGATATTGCCCGATTTGAACCGAAATTGATCCACATTGGCATGGTTAATCTGGGGTCTGAGCCTTGAACCTAAGCGGGACTGACCGTGATGCAGACATTTGGAACTGTGCTTGCGTTTGCGTATAACGCCTGCCCGGATATGGAGTTCGACGAAATCGTCGGCGCCATTCATGCCGACCTTCGCACCGGGATTGGCCACTGCGCCACGCCGGCATGGGATTGCGATGATATCGCCCTGATCGACCAGGACGGCTTGCAACTGGTGCTTGGCTGGCTGCCGCCGGATCACGACGCCGACCCGTGGTATCTTGTCGCCGCGATTGGCCACGCCGAGACAGGACAGGCCCCCTGTCCCGACGCCATCGCCCGGATCGCCGCGCAGCTTTCACAAACCGTGGGAACCGCACCCGCCATGACCGCGGCGGCGCATCAACCCGTCGGCGCCGCCTTCATCGACCTTTTGTTCGACATGCTGCGCCAGGGCAAAACCAACTGCGATATCGCCAGCCTGCAAGTTCCCGCCCTGCCCGCACCCGCGCAGGCGGAGTCCAAGGCCGCCGAACGCTTCGAACCGATCGAAGACATGCAGTGGGATTTCAGTTTTGCCGACAACGACATCGGCAACATCCAGCAAGGCGATGTGGACATGAGCGAGTATCAGGCCGTGGAATGGCTGTCCGAACGCGCCGAACCCACGCACACCTTGCGCCTGACCGTGCATGCGCTGGCTATGTCGCTGATGCTTTATGCCCCGCCGATTGGTGTTTTTCTCTTCGTTTACGCCCTGTTGCGGGACGCCTTGCCGATGACGACCTGAGCTGCCGCCGCATGATTGGGCCAGTCGGCTCCAAATACCTCGTGCCCGCTTTGTCTTGAATTTTCCACATTCTTCCCCCACCAGTGTCCAGTTTCTGGGGCACTTCAAACTGATTGATTTTGTTCCAACGAGTTATCAAAGTAATGAGCACGCCATTTCATGGTTCCATCGCTGCCTTGGGGTACCGCAAGTGCCCGGACGTGGATTTTTCCGCGATCGTGGACGATATCGACCGCATTCTGCAAAACACCGATGTGCATCCACGGCAGGTATCGTGGCATGACAACAGCATCGCGTATATCGACCGGGACGGGGTGCGTATCGGCCTGGGCTGGCTGCCGGGACAGGGCTCCGGCGCGCTGAGTTACCTTGTTCTGGCCATCGGCCCCCTTCCCGTGGGCGAGGCTGCCCTCGGCAGCGTGTCCTGCATTCATCTGGCCGACCGCCTCGTGATGCGGATCAAGGACGACCTGCCATTCGACACGGTGATGCGGGGTGAAACGCCCGAGGCCGTGGATACGACCCTCATCAGCACGATTTTCGAGTTGCTTCAGACCGACCCGGGTCTGGCCGCGCAGGACACCCGGGATCACAGCGTGGCTTCAGGTGCGGAACAGACAGGCCGTTCGACCCGCACGGATGGCGGCCATTTCGACGTCATCGACCCTCATGAGGTCACGCAGTCGACCTCATCGCTGGCCCGCTGGATGGACAAACGCGCCCTTCCGACAGCGCCTTTGCGGCTGACAGTGCACACCCTGGGGCTATCGGTGATGCTCTACACGCCGCCACTCGGGGCGTTCATGTTGACCTATTCGTTGCTGCGCGATATTGGCGCGCGATCCTGAAACCCGAGGACGGGCTTTTCCAGAACGAAACTGTGAATCGAAAACACGCAGGCCCCGGAATGCGGCAGGCGCAGAACGCATTGGCGCTCTGACCTGAGATATCCGGCGCGGGTCCGGGCCGCGCCATCCCGGTCCGCATCCGTGCGACGGGCGGGCTGAAACAGGTCCGGGT
>JANSYB010000138.1 GCA_024742655.1 Paracoccaceae bacterium
CTCGGGGCGGTAGGTGAATTCCGGGCGGCCCAGCTGGAACAGATCGAAATCGGGCATGTCGTCATTCAGCTTGTATTTCGACTGCACCGTGGCATGGCCAAAGCGGTAGGCCGCGCCCGAAAATTCGATCGGCATGACCGGCGCGTCGGGATGGAACGGCGCGGGCAGAACGCCATGCGACAGGCTGTGCTTGACCTTCTTGAGCACGTCTTCATCCACGAAGGACGGCAGGAAATCGTTCAGAATGAGCCACTGGTAATGCAGCCGGCAAATCCGCCGCGCGACCTGGAACGGCTCTTCGTCCTCGGCCATGTCTTCAAGAACGCTGGTACGGATCCCGCCCATCGCGGGCTGCGCCAGCGAGGCGCCACCCTCGAGCATGGTCATGACGATGTTGTGCAGGCACACGAACGCACCCTGCAGCTGTGAGACGATCTGGTTCTCGTCATTGCGCGGATCGCCGATCAGCGCCGTGCCGTGGGTGTTGCGCGCCAGGTCCAGCGCGTTGTTGCCGTTGCCGAACAGAAGGAACCCGTGATGGCTTGGATGATACAGATGCGGCGAGGCCTCGGGCCCGTCGCCGTAAACACAATCGAGGTCCAGCGCGGGCGTGCGCACGTTGCGGATCGAGGCCGGGTCGATCCGCGTTCCGATGGCCGAAGTGGCATCCAGCGTGACATCGTGGTCGATGAACTGACCGAAGAAGGTCATGCCCGCCGCCACATCGCCCTCGGGGTCGGTTTCGTCGCGCATGCCATCCACCGCGGCAATGAACGCGTTGGTCACGCTTTCCGGCCCGAACGGCGAGCCACCCGGCCCGATCCCGGTCACCTCGTTACGCGGGCCGATCCGACCGAACACCTGTGGCAGGGTTTCGGCGGGCGCATCGGCGCAGTGTTTGGAAAGGCTTTCGAAACGGCTCAGTCCATGAGATTTCGCAGACATCTCAATCTCCTTGCTAAATTGATTTGAAAAATGGCCAATCGGCCGTCACTGACAGAACACGATCAGCGTAACACAACCACAGGCAGGTAAATAAGTCAGGATTAACCTACTGTCAGGACACGCAATCTGGAATTGTATCCATGCGAATCGACGTCACGCACTGACCGCGCGGCGCACCATGTCCCAGTAGATCGCCTCGACCTCCGGCAGGCTGAGCCGGCCGCCGGTGCGAAACCACGTGTTCACGCCCGTCAGCATGGCGATCACGGCCATCGCGGCGATCTTGGGCTCGGGCACACGAAAGACCCCTTGCGCCACGCCACGCGACAGGATCGCCTCGAGCCGGTTCTCGTAGTCGCGCCGCAGCGCCTCAACGGTTGCGAAATTCCCGGGCGTCAGGTTGCGCAGCTCCATATAGGCGATGAAGACCGCGTCAGGACGCTCGGAATGAAACCGGATGTGAAACCGGGTGAAGGCCTCGAGGATCGCCATGGCGTCGCCCTCCTGGGGCAGGCCGTCCCATGCCGCCAGCAGCTCTTCCATGTGTCCGCGCATCAGCTCGAACAGCAGGCTTTGCTTGTCCGGCGTGTAATTGTACAGCGCGCCGGCCTGCACGCCCACCTCGCCGGCGATCTGGCGCATCGAGACGGCGGCATAGCCATGGCGCGCGAATAGTCGCAACGCCGCGTCGCGCACGCGCGGACCGGTGATACCGGAATGGGAACCCTGGGTTCTGGCCATGGACGAGATTTAACTGAACATTCGTTCATATCAAAGCCCCGCTTGCCCCGCCCCCGCAAAGAGTGGCATGAGAGAAACATGATGATGCGCAAAGGATCGCCAGACTTGCCGATACGCCCGCTTTGGCTGGTGGCCTGCGCCGCCCTGCTTGCCGGATGCAGCCAGTTTCCAGAGCTGGACGACACGGTCAGCGGCGCGGCGCGCAAGGCGGCCTATCCCGATCTGGTGCCGGTCGAGGTGCTGCGCGCCGGCCTGCCCGCGCAGCAGATCACCGAGGACAGTTCACCGGCGCTGGAGGCGCGGGTCGACCGGCTGCGCGCCCGCGCGGCGCGCCTGCGCGGCACGGTGATCGATGCCCCCACACGGCAGGCCCTGCGCCGCAAGATCGTGATCGAGGGCTGACGCATCCTCCCGACGCTTGGTTCGCGGTGGCATCGCCGTTTTTCAACCGCTCGGGAAAAACCCGCGTTGCATGCCCCTGCCCAAGCGGATAAATCCGCTTGAAACCCATCGGCAATCATGGATCGGAACACGACATGAGCACCCCCCTTCGGCTCGGCATCGCCGGGCTTGGCACCGTCGGAACCGGCGTGGTGAAAATCGTGCGGCAAAAGGCCAATCTTCTGGCCGCCCGCACCGGACGCCCCATCGAGATCACCGCCGTGTCCGCCCGCACCCGCGACAAGGATCGCGGCGTTACCCTGTCCTCCTATGCCTGGGAGGATGATCCCGTGGCACTGGCCACGCGCGACGATGTCGATGTGTTCGTCGAATTGATGGGGGGATCGGACGGGCCGGCCAAGGCCGCCACCGAGGCCGCGATCGGCGCGGGCAAACATGTGGTGACCGCCAACAAGGCGATGCTGGCCATGCATGGCAACACGCTGGCGCAGGCCGCCGAAGCGGCAGATGTCGCGCTGCGTTTCGAGGCGGCGGTGGCGGGGGGGATTCCCGTGATCAAGGCACTGACCGAGGGGCTTGCCGGCAACGACATCACCCGCGTGATGGGCGTAATGAACGGCACCTGCAACTACATCCTGACACGGATGCAATCGGCGGGCCTGCCCTACGAGGACGTGTTCGAAGAGGCCAACCAATTGGGATATCTGGAGGCCGACCCGCAGCTAGACGTGGGCGGGATCGATGCCGGTCACAAGCTGGCGCTGCTGTCGGCCATCGCCTTTGGCACACGGGTCGATTTCGACGGGGTCGAGCTTGAGGGCATCGGGCAGATCACCATCGCGGATATCAACCATGCCGCCGACATGGGCTTCAGGATCAAGCTGCTCGGTGTGGCCCAGATGACCGGCCGCGGCCTTGAACAGCGTATGTCGCCCTGTCTTGTGCCGAAAAACAGCCCGCTGGGGCAGCTTGAGGGCGGCACGAACATGGTGGTGATCGAGGGCGACCAGGTCGAACAGATCGTGATGCGCGGCCCCGGTGCGGGCATGGGCCCGACCGCAAGCGCGGTCATGGGTGACGTGACCGACATCGCGCGCGGCTTCCGGGTGTCGACCTTCGGCGTGCCGGCCAACCAACTCGAGGCGGCCGCACCCGCCCGCGCGGTCACGCCCGCGCCCTACTACCTGCGCATGTCACTTGACGACAAACCCGGCGCGCTTGCCAAGGTGGCGACGGTCCTGGGCAAGGCCGGCGTGTCCATCGACCGGATGCGCCAGTATCGCCACGACGACAGCACCGCCCCGGTCCTGATCGTCACGCACAAGACCACGCGCGCCGCGTTGGACGAGGCGCTGGATGAGATGACCCGCCTTGACGTGATGGCCACCCAGCCCGTTGCCCTGCGGATCGAGTCCGTCTGATACGACCGTTTCCCTTGTGCCACGACCGGGCTGCCGGTAATGGTGTGGCCGATTTCACTGAAGGAGCTTCCATGACCGTCCAATTTGATGATGCCGTTCTGTCCCTGGCACTGGCCCGGGTTTCGGAACAGGCCGCGCTTGCCTGTCGCCCGCTGATCGGCCGCGGCGATGAGAAGGCCGCCGACCAGGCCGCCGTGAACGCGATGCGCGAAGAACTGGGCAAGATGGACATCGCCGGCACCGTGGTGATCGGCGAAGGGGAGCGCGACGAGGCCCCGATGCTTTATATCGGCGAAGAGGTCGGCAGCGGCAACGGCCCCGGCGTGGATATCGCGCTCGACCCGCTCGAGGGCACCACGATCACCGCCAAGGCGATGCCCAATGCCCTGACAGTGATTTCCATGGCACCGCGCGGCACGATGCTACATGCGCCGGACGTGTACATGGACAAGCTGGCCATCGGCCCGGGCTATCCCGAGGGCGTCGTGTCGCTGGACATGTCGCCGGCGGAACGGGTCGAGGCGCTGGCCAAGGCCAAGGGCTGTGCGCCGTCGGACATTACGGTCTGTGTTCTCGAACGGCCCAGGCACGAGGCCATGATCGCGGAGTTGCGCGGTGTGGGGGCATCGATCTACCTGATCGGCGACGGCGACGTGGCGGGCGTGATGCATTGCACCGATCCCGAGATCACCGGCATCGACATGTACATGGGCACCGGCGGCGCACCCGAGGGGGTTCTGGCGGCGGGCGCGTTGAAATGCCTGGGCGGTCAGATCTGGGGCCGCCTGCTGTTCCGCAACGACGATGAAAAGGGGCGCGCCCACAAGGCCGGGATCACCGATCTCGACCGGATTTATGCACGTGACGAGATGGTCACCGCGGATGTGATCTTTGCGGCCACGGGTGTCACGCAGGGCTCCCTCGTGGCCGGGCTGAAGCCGCGCGGCGACAGTATCGAAACGCAGACCTTGCTGCTGCGTTCGTCGACCGGCGAACGCCGGGTCATGACCTGTCGCCACCTGGTCCGTTGAGCGCCTATCTCGGCGTCGACTTCTCGCTGACGGGCCGCCGCTGGCAGGGCCCCACCGCAGAGGCCGACCGCCTGGCCGAGGCCATGGCGCAAGATACCGCCCTGCCCCGCCCGGTATGCCAGACCCTTGCCCGACTGGGCGTGACGGCCCAAGAGGCGCCCGGCTTTCTGGATCCGAAGCTCAAGGATCTGATGCCCGACCCGCGCAGTCTGCTGGACATGCAGATTGCCGCGGAGCGGTTTCTGACAGCCGTCGGGCACCAGCAGAAGATCGCGGTTTTCGCCGATTACGATGTCGATGGCGGCGCGTCGGCGGCGCTGCTGATCGACTGGCTTCGGCAAATGGGGCTGCCCGCGACACTCTATGTGCCCGACCGCATAGACGAGGGTTATGGCCCGAACGAAGCCGCCATGGCCGGGCTGGCCGCCACGCATGACCTGATCATCTGCGTGGATTGCGGCACGCTCAGCCATGACGCACTGGCCGCGGCCAAGGACGCAGATGTGATCGTGCTCGACCATCACCTTGGCGGGGAAACCCTGCCCCCGGCGGTGGCCGTTGTGAACCCCAACCGGCAGGACGAAAGCGGTGAACTGGCGCATCTGTGCGCGGCGGCCGTCGTCTTTCTGATGCTGGTGGAGGCCGGCCGGCAATTGCGCGAGGCCGGCAAACGCGGGCCGGACCTCATGGCGATGCTGGACCTTGTCGCACTGGCCACCGTGGCCGATGTGGCGCCCCTGCGGGGGGTCAACCGGGCCTTTGTGCGCACCGGGCTGCGCGTGATGGCGCAGAGGCAGCGCGCCGGGCTTGTCGCCCTGTCGGATATCGCGCGGCTTGATACCGCGCCGACCTCTTATCACCTGGGCTTTGTCCTCGGGCCGCGGGTGAATGCGGGCGGGCGCGTGGGTCGCGCGGATCTGGGCGCGCGCCTGCTCTCCTGCGATGACCCGCACGAGGCACAGGCACTGGCCGAGCGGCTGGACCAGCTCAATACCGAGAGGCGCGACATCGAATCCGCCGTGCGCGCCGCGGCGCTTGAACAGGCCGAGGCGCGCGGGCTGGATGCGCCGCTGGTCTGGGCGGCCAGCGAGGGCTGGCACCCCGGCGTGGTGGGCATCGTCGCCTCGCGCCTGAAGGAAACGACCAACCGGCCCGCGATCGTCATCGGGTTTGACGGGGACGAGGGCAAGGGCTCGGGGCGCTCGGTCTCGGGCGTCGATCTGGGCCACGCGATCCAGCGTCTCGCCGCCGAGGGCTTGCTGATCAAGGGGGGCGGTCACAGGATGGCCGCCGGCCTGACGGTCGCCCGGAACCAGCTGGATGCGGCGATGAACCGCCTGTCAGAGCTTCTGGCGCGGCAGGGGGCGGGCGCGGCCGGACCCGGCGACCTGCGGCTTGACGGGCTTTTGATGCCCGCAGCGGCCACCCCCGAACTGGTCAACCGCATAGAGGAGGCCGGCCCCTTCGGGGCAGGGGCCCCCGGCCCGCGCTACGTGTTTGCGGACATGGCCATCCGCTTTGCCAAGCGCGTCGGCGACAGCCACCTGAAACTCAGCTTTTCGGATGGCACCGGCCCCACGCTCGACGCCATCGCCTTCGGGGCCTTTGACGGCCCGCTCGGGCCGGCGCTGGATCAGCATGGCGGCGCGCGATACCACCTGGCCGGGCGGCTGGATATCAATACGTGGGGTGGACGTCAGTCCGTTCAGCTGCGTCTTGAGGATGCCGCCCGCGCAGAGTGACACACAAAGCCCCGAAGAAGCGGTTGCGGAACCCAAGAATCTGCAAATTGCCTCTTGCACAAGGGTCCGCTTTTTCATAGGAACCGCTTCACACTACAGCGTGGCCCGTTCGTCTATCGGTTAGGACGCCAGGTTTTCAACCTGGAAAGAGGGGTTCGATTCCCCTACGGGCTGCCAC
>JANSYB010000575.1 GCA_024742655.1 Paracoccaceae bacterium
AGCCAGTCCTCGTATTCCGCCAGCTGCGCCTCGGTCTCGGCCAGGTAGGTCAGCCCGATCCGGCGCACGCCCAGATCCTCGCCGATCTCGGCCGCCAGGTCCTGCCACAGCCTGTTGGCCTCCATCGCGATGGGCAATTCATCGATGTCGCGCCCCGTCTGCCGGATCCAGCCCCAGTTGCGCGCGCTTTGCTCGCCCGCGATCCGGCCCTTTTCCAAAAGCAGAACCGACACGCCCTTGCGCGCAAGGTAGAGCGTCGTGCACACCCCGATCACGCCGCCGCCGACAACCACCACATCGGCGCGCTCGGGCAAGGGGCCGTCATGGGCAACGGGGCTGGCCTCGGTGATGGGCAGGCCGGGAAAGGCACGCGCGTTCAATATCCGCACTCCGAAGTCAGAACACGGTGGCCCGGCGACACCTCCTGATAAACCGACGGGCCCGGCTCATGCCCAATCGGGTGCATGGGCGACGGGACAGGCCGGAACGCCAGGTCGGCGTGCAACGCGCGCCGGGCGGGATCGGCCACCGGCACCGCGGCCAGCAACGCCCGTGTATAGGCATGCTGCGGGTTTTCGAACACCGCCGCGCGGGGGCCGATTTCGACGATCCGACCCAGATACATCACCGCGACGTCATGGCTCATACGCTCGACCACGGCCATGTCGTGACTGATGAAGAGGTAGGACAGGCCCAGATCGGCCTGCAATTCCATCATCAGGTTCAAAACCTGCGCCTGCACGCTGACATCGAGGGCGCTGACCGCCTCGTCCGCGACGATCAGTTTGGGGTTGAGCGCCAGCGCCCGGGCGATGGCCACCCGTTGCCGTTGCCCGCCGGACAATTCATGCGGAAACCGGCGCAGGAAGCCGCGCGGCAAACCCACACGCTCAAAAAGGGCCGCCACGCGATCCTCGCGCTCCGAGGGGCCTCCGATGCCATAGTTGCGCAGCGGCTCGGCCACCTGATCCAGCAGGCGCATCTGCGGATCAAGGCTGGCGAACGGATCCTGAAACACCATCTGCATGTCGGCGCGCGCCCGGCGCAGACCCTCCGCATCAAGCGCCGTGATCTCCGTGCCGTCCAGCACGACGCGCCCGCGCGACGGCTCCACCAGCCGCAGGATAGAGCGTCCGGCCGTCGATTTTCCGCAGCCCGACTCGCCCACCAGCGACAGCGTCCGACCGGCCCTGAGCGTGAAGGACACATCCTCGACCGCATGCACATGCGCCACCGTCCGCCGCAACAGCCCACCCCGCACCGGGAACCGCGTGGTCAACCCATCAACCTCCAGCAGCGTGCTCTGCCCCCCGGGGATCGGCCGGCCCTCCGGCGCGCCGGGCAGGCGCATCGGCTCCGGCGCGGACCGGCCCCGCATCTCGCCCAGCCGGGGCACCGCGGCCAGAAGCGCCCGGGTATAGTCATGCCGCGGCGCGTCGAAGATCTGCGCCACCGGCCCCTCCTCAACCTTGTGCCCCCTATGCATGACCACGACCCGGTCGGCCATCTGCGCAACCACCGCCATGTCATGGGTGATGAAGATGACCGCCGTGCCGGTTTCACGCTTCAGCCGGTCGATCAGGGCCAGGATTTCGGCCTGCGTGGTGACATCGAGCGCCGTTGTCGGCTCATCCGCGATCAGCAGGCGAGGGCCACAGGCCAGGGCCATCGCGATCACCACCCGTTGCCGCATGCCGCCCGACAATTCATGGGGGTATTGTCGCAAGCGCCGTTCGGGTTCGGGGATGCGCACCTCCCGCAACACCTCAAGTGCCCGGGCGCGTGCCGCGCGACGGCTCAGACCGCGATGCAGGCGCAACCCCTCGGTCAGTTGCCGCTCTACGGTGAAAACCGGGTTCAGCGCGGTCATCGGTTCCTGAAAGATCATGCCGATCTCGTTGCCGCGAACCGCGCGCATCGCGCCCGGCCCGGCCAGCGTCAGGTCGGCCTGCCCGCCATCCGCGTGCTCGAACAGAACCCGCCCGCCCGTGATTTTGCCGCCGCCAAACTCCTCCAGCCGCATCAGTGACAGCGAGGACACCGATTTGCCCGATCCGCTTTCACCGACAAGACACAGGGTTTCGCCCGCGAAGACATCAAAAGACAGGTCTTCAACCCCGTCCACGGGGCCGTCCCGGGTCTCGAAGGTGACCCGCAAATTCTCGATCCGGGCAAGGGGCTGATCCAGCATGGCGGGCCTGTCGCTAAGGTCTGCGGTGACGCTACCCGGGCTGTGCGCCCCGGTCAAACCGTCCGCCCCGTCAGGGCCGGGCCGGCTCAAGCCGTGTCACCCCGACCGC
>JANSYB010000281.1 GCA_024742655.1 Paracoccaceae bacterium
CGGGCCATCACCTCGTCATCGTCGGTGACAAGGAATCCGCCCTCGCCCGAATTCATGTGCTTGTAGGTCTGCGTGGAATAGCATCCGATCAGACCGTGCCGCCCCGAGGGCACGCCGTTCCAGGCCGCGCCCATCGTGTGCGCGCAATCCTCGATCACCGTGACACCCGCCTCGCGGCAGATCGCCATCAGATGATCCATGTCGGCCAAATGCCCGCGCATGTGGCTCAGCATCAGCACCTTCGCCTGCCCGGCCTTGGCCGCCAGGTCGTCAAGGTCGATCGTCAGGCCTTCCGTCACGCCGACGAAAACCGGCACGGCCCCCACGCTGGCAATCGCGCCGGGCACGGGGGCCAGCGTAAAGGCATTGGTCAGCACGTGATCGCCGGGCCTGACCCCAACCGCGCGCAGCGCGGTGGACATGGCGTATCCGCCCGAGGCCACCGCCAGCGCGTATCTTGCGCCCGTATAGGTGGCGAATTCGCGTTCCAGCAGGCCGGTTTCGCCCACCTCGTCCCCGGCGAGGTTGTAGCGATGCAGCCGCCCGCTGCGCATCACGTCCAGCGCCGCTTCGATCCCCTCGTCGGGGATCGGCTCCTGCTGGGTGAAACTTCCGGTGAACCTCTCTGTCATGCCCTGTTATTGCGGGGGCCGGGCACTCAGGTCAATGGTCTTTGGCGCCGGCCGGGCATTGTTCAAGAAAGCCGAAACCGGCCTGCGCGACAGCTTCAACCGATCAGGCGCTGGACGACATCCGGCAGTTCATCGAAATGACCGATCAGGCCTTCGGGGCGCAGATCGCTCACGCCGGGGCCACCGGGGCCAAACGTCACCAGGACCGACGGCACCCCGGCGGCGCGGCTGGTTTCGCGGTCGGTGACCGTATCGCCCACCAGCAGGCATCGCGCCGGATCGCCCCCCGCGCGCCGCACCGCCTCGCGCAGGGGTTCGGGGTCCGGTTTGCGCACCGGCAGGGTATCGGCCCCGATCAGGGCACCGAACGCGTTCAGAACCCCCAGCCGGGTCATCAGCATGCGCGCCAGGCCCTCGGGCTTGTTGGTGCAGATCGCCACGCGATACTGCGCGCCCACCAGCGCCTCGACCGCCGCCATCGCCCCTGGATAAAGCACCGTATGCGTGTCGATATCCGCCGCATATGCCTCAAGCAGCAGCGGATATTGGCGATCGATCTCGGCGATATCCTCCGCACGGCCCAGCCGCTCCATTCCAAGCGTCAGCATGGCCCGCCCGCCCCGCAGCGCCGTGCCCGCATCCCGGATCGGGTCCAGCAGGTCGCCCGCCCCCATGGCGCGAAAACAGGCATTCGCCGCGGCGATCAGATCGCCACTGGTATCGGCCAGCGTCCCGTCCAGATCGAAAACCACCGTTCGCATGTCTTTCCCCCTTGCCACGCCCTGTCGGCGCATTTTCGCGCAGGCCTGTCACAGGCTGCAATCAACTTTGATGACGGCCAGCCTTGCGCGGCTTGGCCAACCGGATAAAACGGGCGCGACAGGAAGAAAAGAGAAACCAATGAGCACAGCCCTGATCATCTTGGCCGCCGGCAACGGCACGCGCATGAAATCCGACCTGCCAAAGGTCCTGCATCCCGTGGCCGGGGCGCCGTTGCTGATCCATGCGATGCGCGCCGGCGCGGTCCTGGAGCCGGACCGGACA
This sequence comes from Paracoccaceae bacterium, assembly GCA_024742655.1. GTDB lineage: Bacteria > Pseudomonadota > Alphaproteobacteria > Rhodobacterales > Rhodobacteraceae > Roseovarius. Next base: position 1,677 of record JANSYB010000281.1, read on the forward strand.
ATCGTCGTGGCCGGGCGCGCGGCAGAACAGGTCGAGGCCGCGGTGAACGGTTTCGGGCAAAGTGCGCGTATCGCCCTGCAGACCGAGCGCAAGGGCACCGCCCATGCCGTCGCACAGGCCCAGCCAATGCTGGAGGAATATGACGGAGACGCGGTTGTTCTTTATGGCGACACACCCTTCATCTCGCCCCAGACGCTTGAGCGGATGGCCGCCGCGCGCCGGACACATGATATCGTCGTTCTGGGCTTCGAGGCGGCTGACCCCGGGCGCTATGGGCGCCTGGTGATGCAGGGCGACACCCTTGAACGCATTGTCGAATTCAAGGATGCGTCCGAGGCCGAGCGCGCGATCACCTTTTGCAATTCGGGCGTGATCGCGGCGCCTGCGAGGATGTTGTTCGACCTGATCGGCGCCGTGGGCAACGACAACGCAGCCGCGGAATATTACCTCACCGACATCATCGGCATCGCCCGCGACCGAGGATTGTCGGCCACCGCGATCGCCTGCGACGAGGCCGAAACGCTTGGCGTGAATTCGCGCACCGAACTGGCCGGGGCCGAGGCCGCGTTTCAGCAGCGCGCCCGCCGCGATGCGATGGAGAACGGGGTCACGCTCTATGCCCCCGACAGCGTGTATTTCGCCTTCGATACCGTCATCGGACGCGACAGTCTGGTTGAACAGAATGTTGTCTTCGGCCCCGGCGTGAGCGTCGAAAGCGGCGCGCATATCCGGGCGTTTTCCCACCTCGAGGGCTGTCATGTCGCGCGCGGCGCCATTGTGGGCCCCTATGCGCGCCTGCGCCCCGGTGCCGAACTGGCCGAGGACGCGCGCATCGGCAATTTCGTCGAGGTCAAGAATGCGCAGATCGGTGAGGGCGCGAAAATCAACCATCTCAGCTATGTCGGCGACGCCGATGTGGGCGCGGGCACGAATATCGGCGCGGGCACGATCACCTGCAATTACGATGGCGTGATGAAGCATCGCACCGAGATCGGCGCGCGCGCCTTCATCGGGTCGAACACGATGCTGGTGGCGCCCGTCCGGGTGGGTGATGAGGCGATGACCGCCTCGGGCTCGGTGATCACCAAGGACGTGGGCGACGGGGATCTGGCGCTGGCGCGGGCCGACCAGATCAACAAACCCGGCATGGCGCGCAAATTGTTTGATTTGTTAAAGTCTAAAAAGAAGAAACAGCAGAAAGAGGCAGGATAATGTGCGGTATTGTAGGTGTTCTTGGGCGGCACGAGGCCGCCCCGATCCTGGTCGAGGCGCTGAAACGACTCGAATATCGCGGCTATGACAGCGCCGGGATCGCAACGATCAACGGTGGCAAGCTGGACCGTCGCCGCGCGGTCGGCAAACTGGTCAACCTGTCGGATCTGCTGGTGCATGAACCGTTGGCCGGCAAATCCGGGATCGGGCACACGCGGTGGGCCACACATGGCGCCCCCAACGTCGTCAATGCCCACCCGCATCGCGCAGGGCCCGTGGCCGTCGTCCACAATGGCATCATCGAGAATTACCGTGATCTGCGCGCCCAGCTTGCCCAGAACGGTCTGGCGCATGAGACCGATACCGATACCGAGACCATCGCCCTGCTGGTGCATCATCACATGGCCGGCGGCGCCGGCCCGGTCGAGGCCGCCCGCGCCACCATCGCGCAGCTTGACGGGGCCTATGCGCTGTGCCTGCTCTTCGATGGCGAGGAAGACCTGATCGTGGCCGCCCGCAAGGGCAGCCCGCTGGCCATCGGGCATGGCGACGGGGAAATGTTCGTCGGCTCGGACGCGATCGCCCTGGCGCCGCTGACCGACCGGATCACCTATCTCGAGGAAGGTGATATCGCCGTCGTCACCCGCGGCGCGGTCGAGATCACCGATACGGACGGTCGGCTGGCCAATCGCGAGATGCGCACCGTCCAGATCGACAGTGCGCAGGTCGACAAGGGCGGGCACAAGCATTTCATGGCCAAGGAGATCGCCGAGCAGCCCGTGGTGATCGGTGACGCGTTGCGCCATTACCTCAGCGAGGACGGCACCGGCATCGCGCTGGACGACGCGGATCTGGATTTCACCCGGTATGACCGGCTGAGCATGGTTGCCTGTGGCACGGCCTATTACGCCTGCCTGACGGCCAAGTACTGGTTCGAGCAGCTGGCCGGGTTGCCGGTGGATGTCGATATCGCCTCCGAGTTCCGCTATCGCGAACCGCCGATCCCCGAGCGCACCGCTGCCCTTTTCGTCAGCCAGTCGGGCGAAACCGCCGATACGCTGGCCGCGCTGCGGTACTGCGACGGGCGCGCGGCGCGCCTGTTGTCGGTCGTCAATGTCCCCGAAAGTTCGATCGCCCGCGAAAGCGATCTGGCGCTGCCCATTCTTGCGGGCACGGAAATCGGTGTGGCCTCGACCAAGGCATTCACCTGCCAGCTAACCGTGCTGCTGTTGCTGGCGCTCAAGGCGGCGCAGGACCGTGGCCGGATGGATGCCGCGCAGTTGAGCGATACGCTGTCGAATCTGCGCGGCCTGCCCGCGACGCTGAACAACGTTCTGGAAATCGACAACCTGTTCCGCAAGGCGGCACAGCGCCTGTCCGAAGCCGACAATGCCCTGTTTCTGGGGCGTGGCCTGATGTATCCGCTCGCCCTTGAGGGCGCTTTGAAACTAAAAGAAATCAGCTATATACATGCCGAAGCTTATGCATCGGGCGAACTGAAGCACGGCCCCATCGCCCTGATCGACAAGAAGATGCCTGTCGTGGTGATGGCCCCGCGCGACGCATTGTTCGACAAGACCGTATCGAACATGCAGGAGGTCATGGCGCGCGGCGGCAAGGTCGTGCTGCTCACCGATCCGGCCGGGGCCGAGGCGGCGGGCAAGGACACCTGGCTGACGCTGACCCTGCCGCAGGTCGACCCGATCCTGACGCCGATCCTGTATGCGCTGCCCGCGCAACTTCTGGCCTATCA
>JANSYB010000049.1 GCA_024742655.1 Paracoccaceae bacterium
CAGGTTCTTGTCACGCTGGAGGACAGCAGCGACCGGCGCCGTTACCTGAATTCCCGCGCCACGCTGGAGCAATTGCTGGCGCTTGGCGCGGTGCCCATCGTGAACGAGAACGACACCGTGGCCACGGACGAAATCCGCTATGGCGACAATGACAGGATGGCCGCGCAGGTGGCCGTGACGGCCGGGGCGGATCAGTTGATCCTGCTGTCGGATGTGGACGGGTTCTATACCGCCAACCCCGCGCAGGATCCGGCCGCGCGCCGGTTCGACCGGATCGACGCCATCACCCCCGAGATCGAGGCGATGGCGGGTGATGCGGGCTCCGGTCTGAGCAAGGGTGGCATGAAGACCAAGCTGATGGCGGCCAAGACGGCGACGGCGGCGGGGTGCGACATGGCGATCACCGAAGGCTCGGTTCTGCATCCGGTGCGCGCACTCGAAGAGGGGGCGCCCGCCACGTGGTTCACCGCTCAGGGCGACCCGCAGCAGCGCCGCAAACAGTGGATCGCGGCGATGAAGCCCAAGGGCCGGATCACCGTCGATGCCGGGGCCGCGCGCGCCCTGACGGGCGGCAGCAGCCTTCTGGCGGCCGGGGTGAGCGCGGTCAGCGGCCGGTTCGGACGCGGCGACCCGGTGGAGGTCGTGGATCAGGCGGATCGGCGCCTTGGACAGGGCCTGACCCGGTATGACGCCACCGACGCCAGCCGCATCAAGGGGTTGCGCAGCGATGAGATAGAGCCCGTTCTGGGTTATCCGGCGCGCGGCCCGCTCATCCATCGTGACGATATGGCGTTCTGAACCGGCCTGATGATAGACTGTCCTGACGTGCCAGAGGATGTGACACCATGAAAGACCTCGACAACATACCCGCGCTGATGGCCGGGATCGGCCAGCGGGCCAAGGCCGCCGCATCCGTGCTGGCGACCGCGAGTCCAGAGGCCAAGACGCAGGCCCTGCAGGCCGCCGCCGACGCCGTCTGGGACGGACGAGAGTCCATCATCGCCGCCAATGCCAAGGATCTGGAATATGGCCGCGACAAGGGGCTGTCAGGCGCCATGATGGACCGGCTGATGCTGGACGAGGCACGTATTCAGGGCATTTGTGACGGGCTGCGCGCGGTGGCGGCGCAGGACGATCCCGTGGGCGAGGTGCTGGCCGAATGGGATCAGCCCTCGGGCCTGCATATCCGCCGGGTGCGCACCCCGCTCGGCGTGATCGGCGTGATTTACGAATCGCGCCCCAACGTGACCGCCGATGCCGGGGCGCTGTGCCTGAAATCGGGCAACGCAGTGATTCTGCGGGGCGGCTCGGAAAGCTTTCATTCCTCGGGCGCGATCCATGCCTGCCTTGTCGAGGGGCTGCGCGCCGCCGGTCTACCCGAGGACGCGATACAGCTGGTGCCGACGCGCGACCGGGCGGCGGTCTCGGAAATGCTGGGCATGGTCGACACGATCGACGTGATCGTGCCACGCGGCGGCAAGGGCCTTGTCGGGCTGGTCCAGCGCGAGGCGCGCGTGCCGGTCTTTGCCCATCTCGAAGGCATCGTGCATATCTATATCGACCGCGAAGCCGACCCCGAAAAGGCGCTGCGCGTGGTGATGAACGCCAAGACACGGCGCACGGGCATCTGCGGCGCGGCGGAATGCCTGCTGATCCACCGCGACGTGGCCGACACGATCGGGCAGGGCGTGATCCGCGCGCTGATTGACAAGGGCGTCGAGGTGCGCGCCGACGAGGCCCTGCAGACGATAGAAGGCACCGTTCCGGCCACATCCGAGGATTGGGGGCGCGAATATCTGGACATGATCATTGCCGCAAGGCAGGTGAATAATCTGGACGAAGCCATTGATCATATTCGAGAATATGGCTCTCAGCACACGGATTGTATCCTCACCGAGGATGACGCGGCTGCCGATGCGTTCTTTGGCCGGCTGGACAGTGCGATCCTGATGCGCAACGCCTCGACCCAGTTCGCCGATGGTGGCGAATTCGGCATGGGGGCCGAGATCGGCATCGCCACCGGCAAGATGCACGCCCGCGGCCCCGTGGGCGCGGCGCAACTGACCAGCTTCAAATATCTTGTGGATGGGGATGGCACAACACGGGGCTGAGGCAGATTTCAGCCGCGCTATCAGATGTTTGCGTTTCACATTTCATGTAAATACCTGCCAGGATGTCCGGCAGAAGCAGGAACTGCACCGCCGCGGGTTGCAGGTTGGCCCCGGGGGCTGTGCCTGTCAGAATACCCCACAGATCGGGATCGGGGGCGATGCGGCTGCCCCGGGCCACGATCTGCCAACGGTCGTCGTCTCGTGTGACGGACACATCCCCGCCATGCGGAATGGCCTGTTCGGCGCAGAGCATCGCCAGCAGAACGGCGCGCACCACCGCGCGCGGATGATCGCCCGTTGGAAAGGGGCCGGGGCTGACGCGACCGCCCTTGTAGACCCCCGACAGGATCGATCCCACCTCGTCACCGCCGATCAGTTGATCGGTCGAGGCCATGCCGAAGGCCAGCCGGAAAAACTGGATCCGCGCGTTGGCATTGGCCACGCTTTCGGCGACCAGCATCAGCTCCGGCCCCTTGGCGGTTCCCGATAGTTCCAGCAGTTCCAGACCGTTGCTGACCGCGCCGATCGGACTGATCAGGTCATGGCAGATACGCGAGCCTATCAAGCTGGCCAGGCTGTCGCTATGATGGCTCAACGAAACACTCCTTTTCTGAGCGGGGCCAGGATGTCAGAACTGAATTCCTTTCTCGAACCCGGTATGCTGGTGCAGCATCCCGACCGGCCCGATTGGGGAACCGGACAGGTGCAATCCAATATCAACGGCAAGCTGACGGTGAATTTCCAGGAGGCTGGCAAGGTCGTGATCGATGGCTCCCGCGTGGAATTGCTGCCGGTAATTGATCCCTGACCAAGGTTACCAAAAGATTAACACACGTTAAAGGCGATCCGTGCGGCGTCACGCTGCGTTGCCAATACGGAGGGCCACGCTTACAAGCACGTCGATCGAAAATGGGGATCGGGCCAACATGAGCGCAGCGCCGTCTCAATTCCATGTCCGGCTGGCCGACAGCACGGAGGACCTGCGCGCGGCGCAGCGTCTGCGTTATGAGGTCTTTGTCGAGGAACTGGGCGGCGATGGGCCGCTGGTGGATCATGGCGCGCGGCTGGAGCGGGACCGCTTCGACGAGGTCTTCGACCACCTGATCCTGACGGACAGCGCACAAAACGACGCCGTGGTGGGGGTTTACCGGCTACTGCGCGACGATCAGGCCGCGGCGGCCGGGCAGTTCTATTCCGAGGATGAGTATGACCTGACCGCGCTGAAAACCTCGGGGCGGCGCTGCATGGAACTGGGCCGGTCCTGCGTGGCGCGGAACTATCGCGGCGGACCGGCGATGTTTCACCTTTGGAACGGGCTGGCCCGATACGTGAATGAACACGGGATCGAGATTCTGTTCGGCGTGGCCAGCTTTCACGGCACCGATCCCGCGGCACTTGCAGAACCGCTGTCGCTGCTGCATCACCGGCACCTTGCCCCCGAGGCGCTGCGCGTACGCTCCCTGCCGGCGCACTACCAGCCGATGAACCTGCTGCCGCCCGACCGGATCGACCGGCGCCGCGCCATGCTTCAGGTGCCGGCACTGATCAAGGCCTACCTGCGCCTTGGCGGGTTCGTGGGCGACGGGGCCTTTGTCGATCACGCGTTCAACACGACCGATGTCTGTCTCGTGATGGACACCGCCCGCATGAGCGAGATGCAACGCAACATCTACGCCAAGGGGATCACGCCGTGAGCCCGACCTGGGAGGCGGGAACTTATCCCGCGCCGGTGCGGGTCGGGCCGATGGGTTGGGTGCGCGTGGTGCTGCGCGGACTGGCGCTGTTGTCCGTGCTGGGGGCAGGGGTGCTGGCCACGCTGGTCCTGCGCCCGCTGGAGGCGCGGCTGCATGGCCTCTATCGTCCCTGGACGCAGCATATCACCGTGTGGGTCTGCCGATCGGCCTTCGTGATCCTGGGGATACGCCACAGCATCGAGGGGCGCCCGATGACGCAGCCCGGTGCCGTGGTGGCCAATCATTCCTCATGGCTGGATATCTTTACGCTCAACGCGGCCAAGCGGCTTTATTTCGTGTCCAAGTCCGAGGTGGCCGGCTGGCCGGGCATCGGGTTTCTGGCGCGGCTGACGGGGACGGTGTTCATCAACCGCGACCCGCGCGAAGCCCGCGCCCAGCAACAGGTTTTCCGAGATCGCCTGCTGGCCGGTCACAAGCTGCTGTTCTTTCCCGAGGGCACATCGACCGACGGCCTGCGCGTCCTGCCGTTCAAGTCGACCCTGTTCGAGGCCTTCCGGACCGAGGTGCTTCGCGACCGGCTGTCGCTGCAACCGGTCAGTGTCATCTACACCGCACCCGCCCGGGCGCAGGATGCGCGCTTTTACGGCTGGTGGGGCGATATGGACCTGGCGCCGCACCTGTTGCAGGTGCTGGCGCAATCGCCGCAAGGGGCGGTGCGGGTGGTCTATCACGAGCCGGTGCGGGTGGCGGATTTCTCGGATCGCAAGACCCTGGCGCGGGCGCTGGAGGCGCGGGTCCGCGCGGGCATGCCCGCGGACCGTCAGCTTGACGGCTGAGGCTCAGGCGATTGCGGACTTCAGATCGCCAAGCGCTGCGACGGGATCTTCCTGCGTCCAGATCTCATCGCCGATGGCGAAAAAATCCGTCATCGGGGCGAGGTCTGCGATCAGCCCGGCATTCAGCGCCCCTTCGGCCACGACCGGCAATTCGATCATCTGTGACCACCACGCGAAAAGATCGGATTCGGCGCAGGATCCGTCCCCAAGGGCCGTGGCGCCGACGGGGCCGAAACTGATGTAATCCGCCCCGGCCTCGCCGGCACTCATGCCGTCATGCTGCGAGGTGCCGCAGAACGCCCCCACGATGGCATCGGGGCCCAGGTGCTTGCGCGCCTTGCGGACCGACCGGGACCCGTCGACCAGATGCACCCCGTCGAGGCCCAGCCGTTCGGCCAGCACGAAATGCGTGTCGATCACCAGCGCCACGTCGCGCGCGATGGTCACCTCGCGCAGCGCATCGGCCGCGCGTGACAGGCGATCCTCGTCATGGCTCGACAGCGACAGCCGCACGCAGGCCACGGCATGCGCGTCCAGAACCCGGGCCAGCAGGTCGGGAAAGCGTCCCAGCTCGAATTCGGCAGGGGAAATGAGATAGATTTGCGGCTGCTCGGGTTCGGCCATCTTCGGGCGCTCCTGTGGTCTTTCGTTCTGCCCCTATAGCTGGGAATGGGGCGCTTGGCCAAGAGCGGATGCGCGGGCGGCAAGGACGGGGGCCTCCGGCGGGAGTATTTGGAGAACAGTGAAGGTGTTGGGGCTTTTCACGGGCGGGCCGCTCGCCTATGAGGCGGGCAGGGAGGACAGGATGCCAAGCGACACACCACAGCCCCGTTTCGTAATGGTGCGCCCGCAGATGGGCGAGAATATCGGTGCGGCCGCCCGCGCGATGTGGAATTTCGGGCTGGACCGCATGGCGGTCGTGGACCCGCGCGATGGCTGGCCCAACTCCAAGGCGGTGGCCATGGCCAGCGGGGCGGGCCGGGTTTTGGACGAGGCACGGCTGGTGGGCCATGTAGCCGAGGCTGTGGAGGATTGCAGCTACGTGATGGCCACCACGGCGCGGATCCGCGGGCTGACCAAGCCGGTCCTGTCGCCCGAGCGTGCGATGCAGGTGGCCGCGCAGAAGGTGGCGGCGGGGGAAAAGGTCGCCGTGCTCTTTGGGCCCGAACGCGCGGGGCTGGAAAATGTTGATGTGGCGCAGGCCAACGCCATCATCAGCGTGCCCGTGAACCCCGACTTTCCCAGCCTGAACCTGGCGCAATGCGTGCTGCTATGTGGGTATGAGTGGCGCCGCGCCACCCAAACGGTGCAGCCCGAACGCGTGGACATGGCCGGCACCGACTGGGCCAGTGGCGGGGATGTCGAGGCTTTGGCCAGTCATTACGAGGACCGGCTGGGCGAGGCGGGGTTCTTTTTCCCCGAGGCCAAGGCCGAGGGCATGAAGATCAACCTGCGCAACATGTGGAGCCGGATGCCGTTGACGCGGGCGGACGTGCAGATGCTGCACGGGGTGCTGCGGCAGATGGTCCGTTGGAAGGAGCGCGACCGCTAGGCGTGCTTGAAGGGGGCGGGGCGGCACACTAATGTTCGCCGCGACAATACAGGGGGCGGAAGATGAGCAGCAAACGAAGCATCTTCGAAGAGGTCGGCGAAGGCGAGGCCCGGCGCGAGCAGCCAAAGGGCGGCATGATCGATGCCGGTCGGCGCGGCGCGCGGGGCGCGGTGCGGGTCTGGCTGATGATCCTTTTCGCGCTGGTCGTCGTCATGATCGCCGTGGGCGGCCTGACCCGTCTGACCGATAGCGGGCTGTCCATCACCGAGTGGAAACCCGTCACCGGCGCGATGCCCCCGATGAACGCGGCCGACTGGGACGCGGAGTTCTCGCTTTACAAGCAGATCCCGGAATACCAGCTGCAGAACCGCGGCATGAGCCTTGAGGAGTTCAAGGTCATCTACTGGTGGGAATGGGGCCACCGGCAACTGGGCCGGGTGATCGGGCTGGTCTGGCTTTTTGGATTCCTCGGCTTTCTTGTGGCGCGGAAAATCCCGCCGGGCTGGTCGGGCCGGCTGTTGCTGCTTGGTGCACTGGGCGGCGCGCAGGGCGCGATCGGCTGGTGGATGGTCAGCTCGGGGCTGCGGGGCGAGATGCTGGACGTGGCCAGTTACCGCCTTGCCGTGCATCTGGGGCTGGCTTTCGTGATCCTTGGCCTGATTGCGTGGTACGCGATGGCGCTTGGCCGCGAGGAGCGCGAGTTGATGCAGGCGCGGCGCGGCAAGGAGGCGAAGCTTTACGGCTTGTCCACCGGCCTGTTGCATTTCGCCTTTCTGCAGATCCTGATCGGGGCGCTGGTGGCCGGCATCGATGCGGGGCGGACATTCACCGACTGGCCGTTGATGGCCGGTGCTGTCATTCCTCCCGATTTCTGGATGGCCGATCTTGGCTGGCGCAACCTGTTTGAAAACCCCGGCTTCGTGCAGTTCACGCACCGGGTGACGGGCTACCTGTTGCTGCTATTCGCCGTGGTGGTCTGGCTGCGCGGCCGGCGCAGCGCCCATGCGGTGACACGCGCGGCCTTCTCGGCGGCCTTTATCGCGTTGGTCGGGCAGGTGATCCTTGGCATCGTCACGGTGATCTATATCGCGCCCTGGCAGGTCGCCATCGTGCATCAGCTGCTGGCGGTGGTGCTGTGGGTGCTGATCCTGCGGGCACGGTTCCTGAGCCTTTATCCGGTCGCGCAATCGGTGCGGGGATAGTTCTATGACAGCCTTTGACGAGTTGATGACCTATGAGCGGGACACGCAGGCCCTGTCACGCGTGGCCGGGCGGCTGAGCTGGGACCAGGAAACGGTGATGCCGCGCGGGTCGGCCGCGCAGCGGGCCGAGGAATCCGGCGCGATGGAGGCGGTTCTGCACGCCCGGCGCACCGATCCGCGCGTGGGTGACTGGCTGGCGGCGGCCGAGGCACCGGATGCGGCCGGTGCGGCGCAGCTGCGGCTGATCCGGCGCGCGTATGAGCGGGCGGTGAAGGTCCCTGCCGATCTGGCCACGGCACTGGCCCGCCTGACCAGCCGCTCACAGGGACAATGGGCCGAGGCGCGGGCGGCGGATGACTTCGCCGGGTTCGCCCCGGTTCTGGAGGAGGTGGTCCGCCTCAAGCGCGAAGAGGCCGAGGCGCTGGCCGGGTCGGGCGATCGTTATGACGCGCTGATCGACGATTTCGAACCGGGCATGACGGCGATCGAGCTGGCCGCGATGTTCGACGCCATGCGCCCCCGGCTGGTGGCGCTGCGGGAGAGTGCGCTGGCCGGGCCGGACAGGGCGCCGCTCAGCGGGCGCTTCGACGAGGCCGTGCAACTGCGCCTGTCACGTGAGATGGCCGAACGGTTCGGCTATGATTTCACCCGCGGACGCATCGACAAGGCGGTGCACCCGTTTTCATCCGGGTCGGGCGACGATGTGCGCATCACCACCCGCACCGCCGCCGATGACCCGTTCAACTGTCTTTACTCGACCATCCACGAGGTCGGGCACGCCTGTTACGAGCAAGGCATCGATGCGACCTATCACCTGACTCCGGTGGGACAGGGTGTGTCGATGGGTGTGCATGAAAGCCAAAGCCGCATCTACGAGAACCAGTTGGCCCGGTCGCGCCCGTTCTGCCATTTCCTTTATGGCCGGATGCGCGAGGCCTTTGGCGAGATCGGCGTGACAGATGAAGACGAGTTCTACCGCGTGGTCAACCGGCTGCACCGCGGCTTTATCCGCACCGAGGCCGACGAGGTGCAATACAACCTGCATATCATGCTGCGCTTCGATCTGGAGCGTGCCCTTTTCGCCGGTGACCTGCAGGTGGCCGATCTGGAGGCCGCCTGGAACGATCGCTTCGCGGCGGATTTCGGCTACGCGGTGGACCGCGCGTCGCACGGGGTGCTGCAGGATGTGCACTGGTCGGTGGGGCTGTTCGGGTATTTCCCGACCTACAGCCTCGGCAATGTCTATGCCGGATGCCTGCACGCGGCATTGCGCGCGGCGCTGCCCACGCTCGACAAGGATCTGGCCGCGGGCGATCCGGGTGCCGCCACGGCCTGGCTGCGCGAAAACGTGCAGCAGCATGGCGGGCTTTACGAGCCGCGAGAGGTCATTACGCGCGCCTGCGGATCAGAGCCCACGGCAGAACCACTCATGATTTATCTCGAAGAGAAATTCGGCGCGCTGACCTGAGGGTGCGCGCCAGAATTTTCGCAGAAAATTCTCGAACAGCGGACAGGGAGATTTTTCTGCGAAAAATCTGTCCTGCGCAAAGGTCAGGCGGAGGTCTTCGGCTCCTGCTGGGTGATGCAATGGATGCCGCCGCCGCCGATGGCGATGCAGGAGATGTCGACCATCACCACCTCGCGGTCGGGGAAAAGTCCCTGCCAGATCTCGCGCACCTGCGCGTCCTCGGGAATGCCATAGGCGGGCATGATCACGCCGCCGTTCACCAGGTAGGAATTGACGTAGGAGCTGCAGAACCGCTCTCGCCCGCCTGCC
>JANSYB010000137.1 GCA_024742655.1 Paracoccaceae bacterium
GGCCGATTATGCCGGTGTGATCCAGGGCCTCGTCGGCGGCACGCTGGACATGGCCTGGCTGGGTGCGTCGGCTTATGCCGCGACCTATCTGCAGGCCCCCGACGCGGTCGAGCCGGTGCTGGTGAAGATCAACCTTGATGGCTCCTACGGCTATCACTCCGTCGGATTTGCCCGCAAGGATAGCGGCATCAACAGCCTCGACGACATGAAGGGCAAGGTCTTCGGCTTTGGTGATCCCAACTCGACCTCGGGCTACCTGATCCCGTCGATCGAGATCCCCGAGACCACCGGTGCCACGATGGAGTCCGGTGATTACTTCGGTGAAGTGAAGTTCACCGGCGGTCACGAGCAGACCATCGTTGCCGTGAACAACGGTGACGTGGACGGCGGTGTGACCTGGGCCGACGGCCAGGGCAACTGGGAAGACGGCTACAACTCGGGCGCTCTGCGCAAGGCCGTGGACGCGGGTCTGGTCGACATGAACGACCTGGTCGAGATCTGGAAATCCAAGCCGATCCCGGAAGGCCCGATCGTGCTGCGCACGTCGCTGCCGGCGGACGTGAAAGAGAAGATGGTCGCACTTGTCGACGGCATGTACGACAAGGATCAGGATTGCACCTATTCGATCTCGGCCGGTGAAAGCCTTGGCTTCGATCCGATCGGCCACGACGCCTACATCTCGATCATCGAGGCGCGCAAGGCCAAGTCGCAGTAATCGCAGTATCAACACAACGGCGGGCCCGCGAACGGCCCGCCGTTTTCATATGAGAATTTCATGGCCGATCTGACTCACGCCGCACCGCAGACATTGCCCGACATGCAGGCCTCCTACATGGCGCAGGTGGCGCGGCGGCGCCTGTATTCGGGTATCACGTTGCTGGTGTTCATCCTGCTGATGGTGTCGGGCTTCAACCTTGCGGCGGATCGCAACGGCGGCTCGTTCTGGGGCGGGATCGACAATTTCTTCGATTACCCTGGCGAGGTTGTGGCCGAGGCCGCCGACAAGCTGAGCGAGTTGCCGGGCCATTTCGTGACCTACATGCCCGCGCTGATCGAAACGGTGAACATCGCGGCGGTGTCGACGCTGATCGGGGCGCTGGCGGCGATTGTTCTGTCGCTGTTTTCGACGCGGGGCCTGGCACGGTTCCCGCGGCTGGTGCCGGTGTTTCGCCGGATCATGGATGTCACCCGTGCCGTGCCCGAGATCGTGATCGCGCTGATCCTGATCTTCGTGCTTGGTGGCGGGCCGGTGCCGGCGATGATCGCCATCGCGTTTCACACCGCGGGCGCGCTTGGCAAACTTTTTTCCGAGGTGAACGAAAACGCCTCGTTGAAGCCACTGGAAGGGTTGGAGTCGGTTGGGGCCAACTGGTCGCAACGCATGATGCTGGGCGTGGTGCCGCAGGTGGCGCCCAACTGGCTGAGCTATGCGCTGCTGCGCTTCGAGATCAATATCCGCGCCTCGGCCATCCTTGGCTTCGTCGGCGCGGGCGGTCTGGGCTATGAGTTGAAGAACGCGATCAGCTGGGGACAGGGCAAGTATGACGACGCCGCGGCGATGTTCCTGCTGCTGTTCTTTACCATCGTGCTGTTCGACCAGATTTCAAGCCACTTCCGCAACCGTCTGGTCCATGGCCGGCAAGTGGAGATGCACGGATGAGCATGACAGAGGCACAAACCGCCGACATGGCGGCACAGGCCGAAAGCCTGTTTCAGCGTAAGCGACTGGTGGCCTTCGGCCTTCCCGCGCTGATCCTGGCCTATCTCGTCTACGTCTTCTTCGCGTTTGACGTGCCGGGCCTGATGCAACGGGCGAGTGCAGAAAATGCGCGTGCGCTGGTGGCCGATACCTACAGCTACAAGACGCATGTCACGCGCGACAACCGGTCGGGTGATGTCAGCGTGGCGATCGAGGGCGAGAAGAAGGGGCGGTATCCCGAGGGCACCGCGCCGGATTGGGTCGACCTCGGAGAGACGACCGTGATCGATCTGGGCGATGGGCATGTCGTCCTGTTCGGGCCGGAAACGATCACCTACGACGTGCCGGGCTACGGGCAGATCACTGCCACACCCAGCCGGTCGCAGGGCGTGGTGCAGACCTTTCCGTCCGAAACCCTGCCGGACTGGATCAACTCCTCCAAGAACCGTCTTGCCATCACCACCGAGGCAGGCCGCCTGTCGGTCACGCGCAACCGGGCCGAGGTGTTTCGCTATTTCACCGGCTGGGAGCTGTTCTTTTTCACGCTGGACAGCCCCTATCACGGTATGGGTGCCACCGAGCTGGCCCGCCGCGCGATGAGCGGAGAGGCCAGTGCGATCCTTTCGGATTTCTGGAACAACTCCATGTGGCGTCACAGCGATGTGGTCTGGGCAATCTTCGAGACGATCCTGATGGCGTTTCTGGGCACGATGGGCGCGGCGCTTGCGGCGCTGCCGCTGGCATTCCTTGCGGCCAAGAATTTCGCCCCTGTTGCGGCCGTGCGGTTTGCCTTTCGGCGGTTGTTCGATTTCCTGCGCGGGGTCGATGCGCTGATCTGGACGATCATTCTCAGCCGCGCCTTCGGACTTGGGCCCCTGACTGGCGCGCTGGCGATCCTGCTGACGGATACCGGATCATTCGGCAAACTGTTCTCGGAGGCGTTGGAGAACGTCGACAACAAGCAGATTGAGGGCGTGCAATCGACCGGCGCGAAGCCATTGCAGCGGTACCGGTTCGGGGTGATCCCGCAGATCACGCCCGTACTATTGAGCCAGGTTCTTTATTACCTTGAATCCAACACCCGCAGCGCCACGATCATCGGTGCCATCACCGGCGGTGGGATCGGCCTGCTTCTGACGCAGGCGATCATCACCCAGAAGGACTGGGAAGAGGTGACCTATTACATCGTGCTCGTGGTCCTTATGGTGATCTTCATGGATTGGGTCTCGGGCGCGCTGCGCCGTCGCCTGATTGCCAGCGACGATAGCGGGCATTAACGTCGCCTCATGCCCAGACTGAGCGCCGATACGCCGCTGATCCATCCTGACTGCCAGATCGTCGACAGCCTGTTCGGCGGGTGGTGCGAGATCGGGCAGGGCAGCCGCGTGCAGCACTCCAGCTTCGGGGATTATTCCTATTGCGATCGGGTCTGCGACATCGCCAACGCGCAGATCGGCAAGTTCTCGAACATCGCCAGTTTCGTGCGGATCGGGGCCAGTGATCACCCGCTGGAACGCGCCAGCCTGCACCATTTCATGTACCGCTCCGCCAGCTATTGGGATGACGTCGAGGATGATGCCGACTGGTTCGACAAACGCCGTGCGCGCCGCGCGGTGATCGGGCATGACACGTGGATTGGCCACAATGCCCAGATCAAGCCCGAGGTGACCGTGGGACACGGGGCCGTGGTGGCCGCAGGCGCGGTGGTGACCCGCGATGTGGCCCCCTATACGATCGTCGGCGGATTGCCCGCCCGCCCGATGCGCGACCGCCTGCCGGCGCAACTGGCCGAACGGCTGGTCGCCCTGGCCTGGTGGGATTGGGAGCATGACCGGATTCGCGATGCCTTGCCTGATTTCAGGTCTCTGGGCGCCGAGGCCTTTCTGGAAAAGTACGGCGGCTGAGCGTTCCGAGGTCAGCCAGGGCCGGCAAAAAAGGCGACCCCGGAAAGGGCCGCCCTGTGTTTGGTGATGAAATCGGGGTTAGAATGGGGACAGTGAATAATCAAATAATGCCGTTTCAATGCAACATCGGCGTAACGACTTTCTGATGATTTGGTGACAGCTTACTCCGCCGCGATCGCCAGTCGGCCGGCCGCGCCCAGGAAACGGCTCACGATGTCGCCGGTCATGTGCGTGATCCGCCCGGCGACCATTGTCGCCTCGATGGCGCGGGTCCGTTCGTTGATAAGCGTCAGGTCGGCCCGGCGGCCGTAATCGATCGTGCCCCTGTCGCCTAGCCGCATGACATCCGCGGGGGTTTGCGAAATGAGCTTCCACGCGCCGGGCAGGGTACGCAGGCCGCGATCCACGAGGTGAAAGGCCGCGCGGGCCAGCGACGGGTAATGATAATCCGAGACCAGAACATCGCACATGCCCGCCTCGATCAGGTCCTCGGCGGCGGCGTTGCCCGATTGCGACCCGCCCCGCACCACGTTGGGCGCCCCCATCACGACCGGGTCACCGACCGCGTTTGACAGGCGCGCCGCGGCCCGGGTCAACGGGAATTCACAGATCTTTGCCCCGATCATCGAATAGGTCTCGCGGGTTTCCGCGTCGGGGTCGTCATGGCTGCCGTAAAGCACGCCCATCTCGTCAAAGACCTCGGCCAGCCGGCACAGGAAACGCGGCACGCGATGCGATTGCTTGCGGGTCTGGCGCACGATGGCCAGGTAGTCCTGCGGATCGCGTCCCGCCTGCTTGGCCCAATGATCCAGTCGGCCGACGTCGGTTTCGGCCAGCTGCATCACTTCGTCGAGGTGATTGTTGAACACGACGTAGCCCACATCGTGCCGGCGAACGGCCTCGATGATCTGGTCGGCGGTGTCGACCATGTGAGTTTCGCAACGCAGTTGCACGCGCAGGTCCGTGCCAAGCTGGGGCCGCATTTCATCCAGCGCCGCAAGAAACAGTTCCGCGTGATCCGGTGACCGGTGGCCGCCTTCCCATGACCAGCTTTGCGCCATCCATGCCGTTGTGACCCCGTTGGCCGCGGCCTCGCGGTCGGTGGACAGCAGGCCCTGATCCAGTGGAAAGGGCGCTGACGGCCGTGGCGCGATGTGGCGCTCGAACGCGTCGCCATGCATGTCGACGATGCCTGGCAGGATCAGGTATCCGGTCAGGTCGACCTCGGGCAGGGGACCCTTGCTGATACGGCCGGATTCGATGGCAACCGACCGGCGCTGCATCTCGCCATCGCGCAGAACGCTGGCGCCGGTCAGGCGCATATCTGGTCTGTTGGTTGGCATGAACCTGCTCTCACATTGGTTTTCAACAGGATAGCGCGGATTTGTATCGCTCTGGTGACAGTGTATTCGGCACGGTCAGTTTTCCGTCAGGCTGAGCGTCACCCGGTCCCCGGAAAACCACGTACGGCCGTATTCGACGGGTTGGCCGTCCGGGTCGACATTGAGAGATACGGTGCGCAAGAGCGGCGCGCCTTCGCGGGTTTGCAGGTGCAGGGCCTGTGTCGCCGTGGCCAGTTTCGCCGTTACCCGTGTCCAGGCGCGGATGTAGTCGGTCACGCCGGCCTCGCGCAGGGCTGCTGTCACCGAGCCAGTCCGTTCCAGCGCATCGGTCAGGTCTGGAAACGGGCGCGCGGGAAAGACGCTGCGGAAAAGCGCGATTGGCTGACCATCGGCCAGGGACAAGCCTTCGAAGACATGCACGGTTTCCCCTGGCGCGCGCGCGAGGGCCCCGGCCTCGCGCGAGTCGGCCTGCCGGGTTTCGATCGACAGGGTCTGGCGCGACGGCAGTCGCCCGGCTGCGCGCAGGTTCTGGTGAAACCGAACGCGGCGCCCCAGTGGATATTCGGTCGGGGCCTGCGTGACGAACACCCCGGCGCCACGCCGCGCGAATGTCAGACCGGCCTCGGCGAGTTCGGCCAGCGCCCGGCGCACAGTGTGACGGTTCACGCCAAACCTGCGGGCCAGTTCCGCCTCTGTCGGAAGCTTGTCACCCGGCGCATAGCGGCCTTCGGCGATATCGGCGCTCAGCGCGTGATGGATGGATTTCCAGACGGGGGTTCGGTTCGGCGGCATGTCACGAAAACTTCATGTTGGATGGCTTGCGCGACTCGGGTCAGTCGCGGTAATGATTTGTCTAGTTGTATAGTAATCTATACAAATCCGCAAGGTGTCTAGATGAGCCAGATCGACGAGTATCAAACCAACGCGCGCAAGGACTGGATGGGCCTGCTGGCCCGCGCCCCCGCGCCAGAGGTGGCCCGGCTTTGGGCCGACCTTGGCCTGCAGCCCCAATACGACATGCTGCGCGCGCCGGAGGCGGGCGGCGTGATGGTGCGGGGCAGGGCCGGTGCGACCGGTGCGCCCTTCAACCTCGGAGAAATGACGGTGACGCGCTGCTCACTCAGACTGATGAGCGGCGAGGTCGGGCACGCCTATGTTCAGGGGCGCGACAAGACTCATGCGACCACCGCGGCGCTGATCGACGCGCTGATGCAGACACAGGCGGCCGGGTCGCTGCGCGCCACCATCCTTGATCCGTTGCGGGCCCGGTTGACGCAGGACCGCACCGCGCGCCGGGCGAAGGCGGCGGCGACCAAGGTCGATTTCTTTACCATGGCACGGGGAGAGGATTGATGCAGGCCGAGGCACTCACGGGCGGTTTTGCAGACACCCCTGTCGACGCGGCACGCGCGTTTCGCGCGGTGATGTCGGCGATCGCGCGACCGGGCCGTATCGAAACCGTGGCCGGGGCCGTACCGCCCGCGCCCTTGTCGGTGGCGGCGGGGACGCTGATCCTGAC
>JANSYB010000737.1 GCA_024742655.1 Paracoccaceae bacterium
CTGTCCATGCGCAAAGCCGCAGTATCCGACGGTATACATTATTGATCTTTCCCGCGGCTTCGCTATGACTGGCCCGACCCGTTTGAAGGAGAGCCAGATCATGACCGCCACCCGCACCGAATCCGACAGTTTCGGCCCGCTCGAGGTGCCCACCGACAAATACTGGGGCGCACAGACCCAACGATCGCTGATGAACTTTCCCATCGGCTGGGAGAAACAACCGGTGTCGATCGTGCGCGCGCTCGGCGTGATCAAAAAGGCCTGTGCGATGGCCAACAAGCAGGCGGGCGTTCTGGACGCGACACTGGCGGACGCGATCATCGCGGCCGCGGGCGAGGTGGTCGAGGGCAAGCTGGACGATCATTTCCCGCTGGTGGTGTGGCAGACCGGATCGGGCACACAATCCAACATGAACGCCAACGAGGTCATCGCCAATCGCGCGATCGAGATCCTGGGCGGTGAGATCGGCTCGAAAGACCCCGTTCATCCCAATGATCATTGCAACATGGGCCAGTCGTCCAACGACACGTTTCCGACAGCCATGCATATCGCCACGGCCATGTCGGTGCGTGACGTGCTTCTGCCGGGGCTGGAAAAACTGTTGGCGGGCCTGGATGCGAAATCCGAAGAATTCAAGGACATCATCAAGATCGGCCGCACCCATACGCAGGATGCCACGCCGCTGACGCTGGGGCAGGAATTCTCGGGCTATGCCCACCAGATCCGCCAGGGGATCGCGCGGGTCAAGACCTGCCTGCCGGGCATTTACGAGCTGGCGCAGGGTGGCACCGCCGTGGGCACGGGGCTGAACACCCGCAAGGGCTGGGGCGAGGCGGTTGCGGCCAACATGGCCGAGATCACCGGCCTGCCCTTCGTGACCGCGCCCAACAAGTTCGAAGCACTCGCCGCTCATGATGCGATGGTTTTCATGAGCGGGGCGCTCTCGACCGTGGCGGGCAGCTGCTACAAGATCGCCAATGACATCCGGTTTCTCGGCTCCGGGCCGCGCTCGGGTCTCGGAGAGCTGATCCTGCCCGAGAACGAGCCGGGAAGCTCGATCATGCCGGGCAAGGTCAACCCGACGCAGGCCGAGGCGCTGACCCAGGTCGCCGCCCACGTCATGGGCAACGACGCCGCGATCAAGTTCGCAGGCTCCCAGGGGCATTTCGAACTGAATGTCTACAACCCGATGATGTCGTACAACCTGCTGCAATCCATCCAGCTTCTGGGCGATGCGGCCGACAGCTTCACCGAGCGGATGCTCAACGGCATCCAGGCCAACGAGGCACGGATCGAGAAGCTGATGCGCGAAAGCCTGATGCTGGTCACCGCGCTGGCACCGACGATCGGATATGACAACGCCACCAAGGTCGCCAAGACCGCGCACAAGAACGGCACGACATTGAAGGAAGAGGCGGTAAACCTCGGGTTCGTCGACGAAAAGACATTCGACGAGGTGGTTCGCCCCGAACAGATGATCGGGCCAAAGGACACATGAGCAAGCCCGTCAATCTCAACCA
>JANSYB010000244.1 GCA_024742655.1 Paracoccaceae bacterium
GCGCCCCGGGCGGATACCACGGCCTCGCCTTCTGTCTGTGTAATCACGCATTGGCCGGGTGCCTGCGCGGCAACCGGACCAGCCAGACCGATGAACAGGTACGCGACGAATGCGAGGGAGTAAAAACAGCGTAGCATCAATAGCCCTTTCGAAATTGCTTGTCTCGAACCATGGCCGCAGAGTCAGGGACGGTCAATGACAGCGGGCCAAGTGGCGATACGTTCCGCGCGGAAACCGGGCAGGCATGGCATAGGGCACCGGTTTGCCGGGGTTTTTCGTGCAAACCGCCGGATTTACCGCGCGCGACCTTTCCCCCTTGTCTGCGATCCGCTAATCCTCGGGCAACCCGTTCAGCCAAAGGCCGCGCCGCATGAAACCCATCCGCCTGCTTTCCGGCATCCTGACCGTCGGGGTCTGGACCTTGCTGAGCCGGGTTCTGGGCTTTGTGCGCGATGTGTTGATCGCAGGGTTTCTCGGGCCCGGCATCCTGATGGATGCCTATGTCGCGGCCTTCCGCCTGCCCAACATGTTTCGCCGTTTCTTTGCCGAGGGCGCCTTCAACGCCGCCTTCGTCCCGATGTTCTCCAAGCGGCTAGAGGCCGATGAACACCCGATGGCCTTCGCGGGCCTGGCGCTGTCGTGGCTGGGCCTTGTTCTGCTGGCGCTGACCGGTCTGGCGATGCTGTTCATGCCCGCGCTGGTCTACGCCACGGCCGAAGGGTTCTATGGCGACGACCGGTTCGACATCACCGTTGATTACGGGCGCGTCACCTTTCCCTACATCCTGTTCATCTCGCTGGCGGCCCTTCTGTCGGGGGTGCTGAACGCCGCGGGCCGGTTTGCCGCCGCCGCTGCCGCGCCGGTCCTGCTGAACGTCATGCTGGTCACAGCGATGAGCGTCGCATGGTATCTCGGCGGGCCGGTGGCCGAGGCGCTGATCTGGACCATCCCCTTCGCCGGTCTGGCCCAACTCGCCCTTGTCTGGCATGCGGCCGACCGGGCGGGTCTGCGCATTCGCCCCGCGCGCCCCCGCTGGACGCCCGAGATGGGGCAACTCGTGCGCATCGCATTTCCCGCGGCACTGGCCGGGGGGGTCGTGCAGGTCAACCTGCTGGTGGGTCAGCTGGTCGCGTCGAACTACGACAAGGCCGTCAGCTGGCTTTACTCGGCCGACCGCCTTTACCAGTTGCCCCTTGGGGTCGTGGGCATCGCCGTTGGGATCGTCCTGCTGCCCGACCTGTCGCGCCGCCTCAAGGCCGGAGACGATACCGGCGCCCGCGAGGCCTATTCCCACGCCGGTGAAATCTCGCTGGCGCTGACCGTCCCCTGCGCCGTGGCGCTGATGGTGATCCCGCTGCCGCTGGTCTCGGTCCTGTTCGAACGCGGCGCCTTTGGCACGGATGACACCGCGGCCACGGCCCTTGCCGTGTCGATCTACGGTCTGGGCCTGCCCGCCTTCGTGCTGCAAAAACTGCTTCAGCCGTTGTTCTTTGCCCGTGAGGACACGAAAAGCCCGTTCCGCTATGCGCTGGTCGCGATGGCGGTCAACGCCGTGCTGGCGGTTGGACTGGCCTATGTGATCGGCTGGATGGCCGCGGCCATTGCCACCACCGCGGCCGGGTGGGTCATGGTCTGGCTGTTGCTGCGCGGGGCGCGCGGCTTTGGCGAGGTCGCGCGCTTCGACGATCGGTTCCGCAAACGGATCTGGCGGATCGTGATCGCCTCGGCCTTGATGGGCGCGGTGCTTTGGGGGGGATCGGTTCTGCTGACCCCGTTCTTCGGGTTGGGCGGATGGCGGTGGCTGGCCTTGCTTGTGTTGTTGTCGGTCGGTGCGCTCAGCTATTTCGGACTTGGCCAGTTGCTGGGTGCGTTCCGCCTGTCAGAACTCAAGACCGCGCTGCGGCGCTGATCTCAGGACTGCCTGAGCCGTTCGAGGATCTTGCGAAACCCGCCCGGCACCAGAACGAAACTCAGCGCGAAGCCCACCACGAAGCCGGACACATCCGCGACCCAACCACTCCCGGCGCCATACATCAGCCCGAACACCAGCTGGATCGCCAGAAGAAAGCCGATCAGCGTGAAGGCCCGCAGCTGCCGTTCCCCCATCTGGCCCAGCCGGAGCCACATCAGGTAGGTGAACCCCCCGATCAGCCCGTAAACCGCCGGATACGCCCCATAGAGGCCCGGACCATCCGGAAACAGCAGACCATATACCCCGGCCCCAAGGGCGGCGGAGGCAAAGAACAGGATCACGACGGCCCATTGCGCCATGCGTTCCGCCACGAATTTGCCCAGAGCCAGCGTCATGACCACCGCAAATGCGGCATGGATGAAGCTGGCATGCACGAACGGGTAGCTGACGAAGCGGATCATGAAATCGCCGCGCACCGTGGTGTTCTCGATCATCCAGGCCATCGCGCGATTGGAAAACCCGTAGTCCTGGATCGCCGACAGCCGCCAGCCCACCGCCTGCGGGCCACCGACCATGCCGCGCGCGCCCATCTGGAAAATGCATTCGATGATCAGGATGGCCAGCGCGATCACCACGATCACGGGCGGGATGGCGTTCAGGGGGCTGGGCTCTCGGTGGTCGGACATGCTGCTCTCCTTGACGCCGCGTGGCGCCACAAGTAAGCGAGGCGAGCACAGAAATCCAGACGGAGACATCCATGACCGAGGTGGTCCACACACCCCGTGTTTTCTCGGGCATCCAGCCCTCGGGCGGATTGACGCTCGGCAATTACCTTGGGGCGATGAAACGTTTTGTCGACATGCAGGGTCAGGGAGTCGAGACGATCTACTGCATGGTCGACCTGCACGCGATCACCGTCTGGCAGGATCCCGCCAAGCTGGCCCATGCCACCCGAGAGCTGTGCGCGGGGTTCATCGCGGCGGGCATCGATCCCGCGCAGTCGATCCTGTTCAACCAGTCCCAGGTCGCCGAGCACACCCAGATGGCGTGGATCTTCAATTGCGTGGCGCGCATGGGCTGGATGCAGCGGATGACGCAGTTCAAGGACAAGGCTGGCAAGAACGCGCAGAACGCCTCGCTTGGCCTGTTTGCCTATCCCGCGCTGATGGCGGCGGATATTCTTGTCTATCACGCCACCCATGTGCCGGTGGGCGAGGACCAGAAACAGCACCTTGAACTGACCCGTGACATCGCGATCAAGTTCAACAACGATTTCGGGACGGAGTTCTTTCCGATCACCGAACCGGTGATCGAAGGGGCCGCCACCCGCGTGATGAGCCTGCGCGACGGATCCAAGAAGATGTCCAAATCCGACCCTTCGGACATGTCGCGCCTCAACCTGACCGATGATGCCGACACCATCGCCAAGAAGATCCGCAAGGCAAAGACCGATCCCGAACCGCTGCCCCTCGATATCGAAGGGCTGGAGGACCGGCCCGAGGCGCGCAACCTCGTCAACATCTTCGCCGCGTTGAACGATCAGGGCGTCGAGGACGTGATGCGCGATATGGGTGGCAAGGCGTTTTCCGAGTTCAAGCCGATGCTGGCCGATCTGGCGGTGGCCAAACTGTCGCCCATCTCGGGCGAGATGGACCGCCTGATGCAGGATCCGGCGGAGATCGACCGGATCCTGGCCAATGGCGCCGACAAGGCCCGCGGCATCGCGGCCCCGATTCTGAAGAAAACCTATGAGATCGTCGGCATGGTCGGCGCGGGCGCATAAGCCGTCACCGTGTCACGCACAGCTCTTGCAGGTCGGTTCAGCGATAGCCGGATCGTCAAAAAAATTACATTCCAAGCACCATCATTCTATATAATAGAACGATGAACGCCCTCAATTATCATCACCTGCGTTATTTCCATGAGGTTGCCAAGGAAGGCAATCTCAGCAGAACCGCGGAGCGCCTCAACGTGTCGCAATCGGCGCTGTCCACACAGATCAGGCAGCTGGAGGACCGGCTTGGCCATCAGCTCTTCGAGCGTAAGGGCCGGACACTCGTCCTGACCGAGGCAGGGCGTATCGCGCTGGATCATGCCGACCGGATTTTCGGTGCCGGCGATGAACTTCTGGCCACGCTGAAACAACAAGGCAATGGCACCCCACCTCTGCGGGTTGGCGCCTTGTCGACCTTGTCGCGCAACTTTCAGTTGGCGTTCCTGCGGCCACTTCTGGAGGCCGACCGGTGTGACATCGTCCTGCGGTCAGGCAACACCGACGGCCTGCTGGAGGATCTGAAATCCCTTGCGCTGGACGTGGTGCTGACAACGGAACGTCCGGGCGCCAAGGACGATCCCGGGTTTGCCACCCAACGCATTGCCGAACAGGCCGTCGGCCTGCATGGCACGCCCGCGCGCCTGACCCACCCGACGCTGCGCGATCTTCTGGCCTCCGAACCTCTGATCCTGCCAACCGACAGCACCATTCGCAGCGCGTTTCAGAATCTGGTCGACCGCCTTGGCATAACGCCCCGCATCGCGGCAAGCGTCGATGACATGGCGATGGTTCGCCTTCTGGCGCGCGAGGATGCCGGGTTGGCGGTCGCCCCTGCGGTGGTTCTGGCCGATGAAATTTCCAGCGGCCTGCTGGCCACGGCCCCGTTTCAGCTCAAGATCAGCGAGCCGTTCTATGCCGTGACCCTGCGCCGCCGGTTCCCGCATCCGGCCCTGGCCGAATTGCTGGCGGCGCAGACCCTTTAGCACACAGGCCTCAGCGCAGCTGATAGCCGGGTGTCGAGCTGGAAATCTCGCGTTCCTCGTCGCTCATCTCCTCGGGGATACCCTCGAACAGGGGCGTGGTCATGTAGCGTTCCCCGGTGTCGGGCAGCATGCACAGGATCACGGTGCCCGGCTCCGCCTTTTCGGCGATCTGCATGGATACCGCAAAGGTGGACCCGCCCGATACCCCGGTAAAGATCCCCTCCTGCTGGGCCAGTTTGCGTGCCCAGGCGATCCCGTCAGGACCGGCCACGGGGATCAA
>JANSYB010000704.1 GCA_024742655.1 Paracoccaceae bacterium
CGCGGCCGCGCGGCCGCCACGTCCGCCGGCGGCCTCCTCGCCGGGCTTGGCCGGCGCCTTGTTGAACTTGATCCATTCGCCGCCATGCGGGTCGTTGTCGGTCAGGAAATTGGCGGCGCGGATCGCCTCCATTTCCTTGCCGGGGCGCGGCATGGTGGAACCAAGACCGAAAAGCTGGCAGAAGGTTTCATCATCCATGCCTTCGGGGATGATGAGGCCCGCCGCCTCGGCCTCGGCGCGCTTGGCGTCCTTCTCGGCCTGTTTCACCGGCAGGGCCACCGGGTTCATGATCGCGGAGGTCATGCCCGCGCCCATGGCCATGGGCAGGAACGCATTGTTGATGCCGTGCCGGTTGGGCAGGCCGAAGCTGATGTTGGAGGCCCCGCATGTGGTGTTCACGCCCAGTTCCTCGCGCAGGCGGCGCACCAGTGTGAAGACCTGAAGCCCGGCGGTGCCCATGGCGCCGATCGGCATGACCAGCGGGTCCACGACAATGTCATGCGCCGGGATGCCGAAATCGGCGGCGCGTTCCACGATTTTCTTGGCCACGGCGAAGCGCACGTCGGGATCCTCGGAAATGCCGGTGTCATCGTTCGAGATCGCGACGACCGGCACGTTGTATTTCTTGACCAGCGGCAGAACGAGTTCCAGCCGGTCCTCTTCGCCGGTCACGGAGTTCAGGAGCGGGCGACCCTCGCAGGCCTCGAGCCCGGCCTCGAGTGCGCCGGGAACCGAGCTGTCGATGCACAGTGGCACGTCGACGAGGCCCTGGACCAGCTCGATCATCTTGCGCATCAGCGGCGGCTCGGTCTGGTTGGGATCGGGGTTGGAGTTGTAGACAACGCCTGCGTTGACATCCAGAACGGTGGCCCCGGCGGCGACCTGAGCGATGGCGTCGGCCTCGACGGTCGAGAAATCGCCGGCCTCGAGTTCGGCGGCCAGTTTCTTGCGGCCGGTGGGATTGATCCGCTCACCGATCACGCAGAACGGCTGGTCAAAGCCGATGATCGCGGTCTTGGTTTTGCTTTCGACGATGGTGCGCGTCATGTCTTATCCTTGTTGGCTGGCAGGAACGCCGGAGGCGCCGCCGTTTTCGATCGCCCATGTGGCGTTCGTCTTGATCCCGCCGAGCGGGAAGAAATGCACGTTGGTGATGTTGAAATCCGGGTTGGCGGCCTTGTGGGCGGCCAGCTGGGTCAGAACATCGGTCGGCTCGTAGGGCAGCAGCAGCTTGGAGACATCCATCGCGCGTTTCTGCAGCACCTTGAGCGACGGGCCCACACCGCAGGCAATGGCGAACTTGATCAGCGTCTGCAGCTTGGCCGGTCCGGCGATGCCGATGTGAACGGGCAGGGTGATGCCCGCCGCACGCAGGTTGTCAGCCCATTTGATGATCGGGCCCGCGTCAAAGGCGAACTGCGTGGCCAGGGCCATTTCGGCGTCGGTCATTTCCGAGAATTTCTGTTTCCAGCGAAGGGCCTCCTCGACGTTCTTCATGCTGCCGTCAGGGTCGATATCCTTGTTGCCCTCGGGGTGGCCGGCGACATGCAGGCGCTTGAAGCCCGCCTTGTCGAACTCGCCGGTTTCCATCAGTTGCATCGAGCAATGGAAATCGCCATGCGGTTTTTCCACACCCCCGGCCAGCAGAAGCGCCTGATCGACGCCCGCCTC
>JANSYB010000146.1 GCA_024742655.1 Paracoccaceae bacterium
AATCGCAAAAAAACGCCGGTCAGGATTGGCCTTCTCTATTCGAATACCGGCGTGACCTCCGTGGTTGAAAGCCAACAGCGAAAAGCGGCCATGCTGGCAATCGAAGAGATCAATCAGGAAGGTGGTCTTCTGGGTGAGGAGTTGTTGTTTTCCGGCAATGACACGCGATCCAATCCGGCAGCGTTTCGCGCCGAAGGCGATCGTTTGCTGTCCGAGGAACGCGTGGATGCCTTGTTCGGTTGCTACATGTCCTCTTGCCGCAAGGCGGTTCTGCCGACCGTGAACGACCACAAGTCCATGCTGTTCTACCCGACTCATTACGAGGGGTTCGAATACGCGCAGGGATGCATCTACTCCGGCGCGGCGCCCAATCAGAGTGCCAAATGGCTTGCCGATTTCATGACGCAGAACTATGGCAGTCGCTTTTTCTTTGTCGGCTCGAACTATGTTTTTCCTTACGAGATCAATCGCCTGATGCGTGATCTTCTGTCCAATCGCGGCGCGGATGTCGTGGACGAAGTCTATATTCCATTGGCTGCGACAGGCGACGAGATCAACGACGTCATCACCCGGATCAAGCAAAGCGAGCCCGTCATCGTGTTTTCCACGATGGTCGGCACGGACGCGGTCGATTTCTACAGGGCCTATGACAGGGCCGGATTCGACAGAACAATAATGCCCATCTGCTCGGTGACCGCCGGGGAACCCGAAATGGCTGTTATCGGCAAGGATGCCGCGGAGGGCAACATCAAGGTGGCGCCGTATTTCAGTGTCATCGACAGCGACATCAATCGCCGCTTCGTCTCCAGTTTTCGCAAACGCTTCGGGGAAGGGGCGTCGCTGTGCGCCGAGGCCGAGGCGGCATATTTTCAGGTCAGGCTCTTTGCCGAAGCCGTGAGGCGGGCGGAGACCACCAATCGCGATGCGCTGATGCGCATCCTGCCGACATTCTCATTGGAAGCACCAAAGGGCGTGGTGCGCGTGGATGCCGCGACCAACCACACCTTGTTATGGCCTCGGGTGGCCATTGTCGGCGCAGATGGCCAATTCAAGATCGTACGGGAAGCATCCGCCCCTGTGGTCCCTTCGCCCTATCTCATTCAGTTGGATGATCCGACGGTTCTTTCTCATGCCGCTTTTGCAGAGAGCAGCCCCTGATGACCCGCTTTCGATTGAAAGACCTGCGCGAGATAGAGGTCGTCGTGGTGCATCCCCCCGACGAGGACGGGAAAATGATCCTCGATCAACTTGGCAGGATCGGTTGCCGGAACGCGCTGACATGGCCGCCGCCCGATGCTTTGCCCGCGCAATTCGATGTCGCTTTCATCGGCCTTTTCTTTGACCACCAGGAAGAAATCAAAGCCATGTTGAAACGGACGGAGAAACCGGGTCCGACCATCATAGGTGTCGTGAATTACGAAAACCCGGCCATGCTGCAACTGCTGCTGGATTTGAATGCGACGGCTGCCACATCCAAACCGGTCAAGAGCTTTGGCGTGTTGACCAATCTCGTCGTCGCGCGCGCCATCTGGCAGCAGCAGCTTGTCGATAAGGAACAGATCGAACGGCTGGAACAGAAGATCAAGGGCCATAAAGTGGTTGCAAAGGCCAAGTCGATTCTGATGGAAATGCACAACCTTAACGAGTGTGACGCGCACAAGGTGCTTAGAGAACAGGCAATGTCCAAGCGAATTTCCATTGACGACATGGCTCATGCGGTCATCAGCGCAAGTGAGCTATTGTCAATAAAGCGAAGCGATGTATAGTTAGCGTGTTGGTGACCAGAGCTGCTTGCCAACACGGAAGAAGGCTTCGCGCGCGATTTACTGGATGTAATGCGCGCTTATGACGGTGGATGCAGTGCTGCATCCAGGCCTGACCGCCCCGCAGGGGATCTGACTATCAAAAGACTGCATTCTTTGATGCAGGGTCGCCGTCCCGACATATGATCCGGGCACCAGCATCCGTTGCTGCTCACCGGATCTAGTCCTCCGAACTTTCTGACCTTGATCGGCGAACCCGCCGTGTGCGGCTGGCGTGCCGGCCATGACTTTGGCGTAAAGCGTCGACTTTCCAGGAGCAGACCTATGCCTCAACACTTGCCTTGCAGGTGCGTCTCAAGTCGTGGGCGCACGCCATGAACATATTCTCCGACATCATCGGGGCCTCGGATCAGCCCGGCCTGCGCGAAAATCTGCACCGGCTGGATCACGCTCATGCGGTCGACCATTTGCGCCTGCCTCGGTCTGATCTGGCCCGTCGCCGGTTCCGGGGGGTGACGGACGCTGGGCGCGAGATCGCGATCGCGCTTCCGCGCGACAAACAGCTGTTTGATGGCGCCGTTCTTGCAATTGACGATGTCGCGGCCCTCGTGGTGCGCGTGGAAACCGAGGACTGGCTGCGCTTTGAGGCGAGAGATGCCGCGACGGCTCTGAAGCTGGGCTATTTCGCGGGCAATCTGCACTGGCGCGTGCGTTTCGACGAGGATGTCCTCCTGATCGCCGTCGAGACCGAGGAACGCATCTATCTCGACCGGCTTGAGCCGATGCTGCAAGCCGGCGACATCCGGCGCGTCTGCACCGCTGAGGACGCATTGCCATGACCGATGCGCTGTCCCTCATCCGGTTGATGCAGACGACCGACAGCGCCTTTCCATCGGGGGCCTTTGCGTTCTCATCCGGGCTGGAAACCCTGATGAACGAGGGCAGGGTGCGCGATGCGGGGGATGTTCACGCCGTTCTGAGTCAACAGATCATGCCGCGGTGGTTCAGCTTTGACCGCCCTTTCCTGCAAGAGGCGATGGATGCGGCCGATGATGCGCAACGCCTTCTCGATGTCGATGCGCGCTGCCACGTCCAGAACACCTCTGACCGGCTGGCCGACGCCTCGCGCCGGATCGGGCGGTCCCTGTTATCCGTACATAGCCGGATCGGCACGCCCTTTGTTGGCGATTTCGACGCCGCTATCGCGCAGGCCAAGCGCGGCAATGCGGCGGGTTATGAACCGGTGGTGCAAGGCGTCGTTGCGGCCGGGCTGAGGCTGTCACCCCTGCAAGCGCAGGCCGGAGCGCTGAACGGGGTGGTCACGGCGTTCGTTTCGGCTGCGGTGCGTCTTGGATGCCTTGGCGCGATCGAGGCGCAGTCACTGCTGGCTCAGACCGCGCCGGTGATGGCCGACGGCCTGAGCACACCATGCCCGGCCCGGCCTGGAAGTTTCTCACCCCTCTCCGAGATTGCCGCCGTCCGGCGCCCCGCCACCCATGCCAGCCTTTTTGCCACCTGAAGGATGCCGCTCAGGACCAAGGAAACGCAATGTTACTGACACCGACAGAACTTGAACGACTGACGATATTCACCGCCGCCGAACTGGCCAGAAAACGCCGCGAACGTGGTCGCGCTCTGAACGCGCCCGAGGCGATTGCCATCATTTGCGACGAAATCCTCGAGGGCGCCCGCGACGGGCGTAGTGTGGCCGACCTGATCGGTTTCGGCTCAACGATCCTGTCGGCGGATGACGTGATGCCGGGCGTCGCGGATCTGGTTCCCATGATCCAGGTCGAAGCGGTCTTTCCCGATGGCACCAAGCTGGTCACGGTCCATGATCCGATCCGTCCCGGTGAAAAACCCTTGGAGGAACCACAAGCACGGCCCGGAGAATTCCGCGTGGCCGAGGGTGATATCGAACTGAATGCCGGGCGCGACACGATCACCCTGACCGTGCGCAACACCGGGGACCGGCCGGTGCAGGTCGGTAGTCACTACCACTTTTTCGAGGCCAACAAGGCGCTCGAAATGGACCGCGCCGCCGCCTTTGGATTTCGGCTGGATATCCCGGCGGGGACTGCCGTGCGGTTCGAGCCGGGACAGGAAAAGGAGGTCACGCTTTGCACCTTCGGCGGTGAAAAGCGCCTGACCGGGCTGAACAACCTGACGAATGGCGAGGTCAACGAGACAAACAAGGCCGCCGCGCTGGAGCGCGCGAAAGCGGCCGGGTTCAAGGGGGCCTGATCATGGTAAAGATGACGCGTTCGGAATATGCGGCGATGTTCGGCCCGACCACCGGCGACATGATCCGGCTGGGTGATACCGAGCTTTGGGCCGAGATCGAGCATGATTTCACCGTTTACGGGGACGAATGCCTGCATGGCGGGGGAAAGACCCTGCGCGATGGGCTAGGGCTGGCCGTGGGCGTGACCAGCGCGGGCGGATCGCTTGATATGCTGATCTGCAATGTCGTGGTGATCGACGCGGTGGCCGGGATCGTGAAGGGCGATATCGGCATCAAGGACGGCAAAATCGTCGCCATCGGCAAGGCCGGCAACCCGGCCACGATGGACGGGGTCGATCCGCGTCTGATCGTGGGCGCGGGCACCACGGTGCGTGACGCCGAGGGCATGATCGCCACCGCTGGCGCGATTGACGTGCATGTGCATTTCGACAGTGCGCAATTGGTGGACCATGCCATTGCGTCGGGGATCACGACAATGCTTGGCGGTTCTTTGGGACCGATTACCGTGGGCATAGACTGTGGTGGCGTGTTCAACACCGGCAAGATGCTTCAGGCCGCCGAACACTGGCCTATGAATTTCGGCTTTCTGGGGCGCGGCAACGCGCACGAACCCGCCGCGATGCACGAGCAGATAGAAAACGGCTGTCTTGGCCTCAAGATTCACGAGGATTGGGGGTCTATGCCGGCGGCGATCGATGCCTGCCTGACCGTGGCCGACGAACTTGATTTCCAGGTCCAGATCCATACCGACACGCTGAACGAAAGCGGCTTTGTCGAGGATACGCTGGGCGCCATCGGCGATCGCACGATCCACATGTATCACACCGAGGGCGCCGGCGGCGGCCATGCGCCCGATATCATCACCGTGGCGGGCAAGGCCAATTGCCTGCCATCCTCGACCAATCCCACGAACCCCTTCACCGTCAACACCTTCGACGAACATCTCGACATGACGATGGTGTGTCATCACCTCAACCCGTCGATCCCCGAAGATGTGGCCTTTGCCGAAAGCCGCATTCGCGCGCAGACCATCGCCGCCGAGGACGTGTTGCACGATATCGGCGCGATCTCGATGCTGGGTTCTGACAGCCAGGGGATGGGCCGCATCCACGAGGTGATCACGCGCACATGGCAGCTGGCCTCGAAGATGCGGGTGCAGCGCGGGCGCCTGCCAGAGGAAACCGTGGCCAAAGGCGACAATCACCGCATCAAGCGGTTCATCGCCAAGTACACGATCAACGCCGCGCGGTCCTTCGGGATCGCCGAGCATATCGGGTCGCTGGAGCCGGGCAAGATGGCCGACATCGTGCTGTGGAAGCCGGGGTATTTCGGCATCAAGCCCGAACTGGTGGTCAAGGGTGGCTTCATCGCCTACGGCGCGATGGGCGACAGCGCGGCGTCGCTGATGACCTGCGAGCCGCTGATGATGCGCCCGCAATGGGGATCCTTCGGCAAGGCGGCCCCGGCCTGTGGGGCCTGTTTCGTGAACCCCCGCGCCATCGACGGGGGCGTGGCGGACCGGCTGGGTCTGACCAAGCAGCTTTTGCCGGCGCGTGGCACACGAACGCTGCGCAAATCGGACATGTATCTCAACGATGCCTGCCCCGACATCACCGTCGATCCCGCCACGTTCGAGGTCTTCGTGGATGGCGAACTGGCCACTTGTGAGCCGGCGCACGAGTTGCCCCTGACGCAAAGGTACATGCTGCGATGAACCAGTTCATTCCCCTGTCCAAAAGCGATACCCCGGGTCCCGCGCGCATCGGCATCGGTGGCCCGGTCGGGTCCGGCAAGACGGCGTTGATCGAGGCAATGATGCCGGTTTTCAAGGCCCGCGAGATCGAAGTCGCCGTGGTGACCAACGACCTGGTCACCAAGGAGGATGCGCGCCGTTTGCAAGCGGGCGGACTGATCGACCCCGAGCGCGTCTCGGCCGTTGAGGCAGGGGCCTGCCCGCACACCGTGATCCGCGAAGATCCCACGCTCAACATCGCCGCCGCAGACGATCTTGAGGCGCGTTTCCCCGGGCTTGACCTGATCCTGATCGAGTCGGGGGGTGACAACCTTGCCTCCACCTTTTCGCTGGACCTGGTGGATTGGTGGATGTTCGTCATCGACGTGGGGCAGGGTGACGACATCCCGCGCAAACGCGGCCCTGGCATCCTGCAAAGCGATCTTCTGGTCATCAACAAGCTGGATCTGGCCCCGCATGTCTTTGTCGACGCCGATGAAATCCTGAGCGAGGCGCGCCAGATCAGGGCAGACAGGCCCGTGATCGGTTGTCGCTGCAAGGGCGCGCAGATCTCAGGCGTGAACGAGATCGTCGACATGCTCGCACG
>JANSYB010000702.1 GCA_024742655.1 Paracoccaceae bacterium
AACCCACGGGCGCGCAGAAAATCCTCGATATACGCCACGATCCCGAGGTTGGAGCGCGCGCTGACCGTGTCGAATCCGACCAGCTTTTGCAGGATATCCAGCGTCGCGGTCATGCTCACTCCGGCGCCAGCGCGGCCACTTCGCGGCGAAAGCTCGGGGCGTCGCCGGTATCCGGCCCATCCAGTTCCCGCGCATAGCGATGCCCGGCATAGGTGGCCCAGGCAATCGGGCCGGGTGCGTTGGCGTCCCCGATGATCTGCACCGACTTGATGCCCGCATCCGACCACTCGGCCTCGCGCGTCTTGAGATCCCGGTAGACGCCGTTGCGTTCCAGCCGCGAGGACACCATCACCACCGCATCCGCCGCGAATGGTTGTGTCATGTCGGTATAGCTGCAATTCGACACGACGTGATCCTTGGCAATCTCCGTCACGCCACGGTTCAGCACGATGTTCACGCCCATTTCGGCCAGCTTGCGGTGAATGACATGCTGTTCCAGCGTGTTCACCGTCCAGTCCGACAGATAGGCCGAGGGCGTGATGATCGTCACCTCCAACCCTTCGCCCGCGAGCAGTTCAGCGAGGACACCGCCCATGTAATAGTGATCGTCGTCATAGATCACGACCTTGCCGGCGGGTCGCTTGCCCGCCATGAGGTCGTCCGGCGTGAAGACGGGCATGGCCGGGTCGGTTGGAAACGGCACGAGATGCTGACGGCTGACCCCGTCGCGGCGCCACTCGGACCCCGTTGCGATGCAAACATGTTCGAATCCGAAGTCCAAGATGCTGGCGGCATCGAGTTCGCTGTCGAAATAGGTTTCGACATTGGGTTTCTGGCTGATCTGGTATTCGCGGTAATCGGCCACGCGACCCCATGCCGACAGCCCGGGCAAAAGCCGTTCGCGGGCCACGCGCCCACCCAGCGTGGTGCCCGCCTCGGCCAGCGCCACGTCATAGCCGCGCTCGGCCAATGCGCGGGTCGCCTCAAGCCCGGCAGGCCCCGCGCCAACCACCAGAACCGACGAACTGGCGCCTTTGGCATTCATCCGTTCGGGATGCCAATCCTTGCGCCATTCCTCCATGAAGGTGGGGTTCTGGGTGCAACGGCTGATCGACATGGTCATGTCGCCGGTGATGCAGATGTTGCAGCCGATACATTCGCGGATGTCCTCGATCCGGCCTTCCTCGATCTTGCGCGGCAGGAACGGGTCGGCGATCGACGGGCGCGCGCAACCGATCAGGTCCAGCACGCCCGACTTGATCTGCTTGACCATCACGTCGGGCGACGTGAACCGGCCCACGCCCACCACGGGGCGGTCCGTAAGCTCGCGGATACCCATGACCAGCGCCTCCTGCGCGGCCTCCTGCTTGAACCGCGACGGGCCAGAGCAATCCTCCCACGTGCCGTGGGCGAGGTCCCACAGGTCGGGCAGGTTGCGGTTCATCTCGATGAACTCACGTACCTCGGCGTTGGAAAAGCCCATGTCGCCGATCGTTTCATCCAGTGACACCCGCATGGTCAGCGCCATCGTGTCACCCACCGCCTCGCGCATGTCGGCCACCACCTCGCGCGCAAAGCGAGAGCGGTTCTCAAGGCTGCCGCCGTATTCGTCCGTCCGCTGGTTCGTGGCGCGGGACAGAAAATGCTGGAAAATGCCGAACCCATGCGCGCCGTAAAGGCAG
>JANSYB010000597.1 GCA_024742655.1 Paracoccaceae bacterium
GCCACCTCGGGCAGCGACAACCTGGGCGATCTGCCGGAATGGGACCTCACCGATCTCTACGAAAGTGAGGACGCCGAGGCGCTGCAGAACGATCTTGACTGGCTGGAGACGGCCTGCGCCGCGTTCGCTGCCGATTACGAGGGCAAGCTGGCCGATCTCGATGCCGCGGGCCTGCTGGAATGCATCGAGCGCAACGAGAAGATCAGCAACATCGCCGGGCGCATCATGTCCTTTGCCGGGCTGCGGTATTACCAGCTGACCACCGATGCCGGGCGGGCGAAATTCCTGTCCGATTGCCAGGAAAAGATCACCGACTACACCACGCCGCTGGTCTTTTTCACGCTCGAACTGAACCGGCTGGACGATGACGCGCTCAAGGCGATGTATGCCGAAAATGCGGATCTGGCCCGGTATGCCCCGGTGATCCGCCGCATCCGCGCGATGAAGCCGCACCAGCTGTCGGATGAGCTGGAGAAATTCCTGCACGATCTGGGCGTGGTGGGCGACGCGTGGGAGCGCCTCTTTGACGAAACCATCGCCGGGCTGAGCTTTGCCGTCGACGGCGAGGAGATGGGCATCGAGGGCACGCTGAACCTGCTGACCGAACAGGACCGCACCAGGCGCGAGGCCGCCGCGCGCGAACTGGCACGGGTGTTCGAGGACAACATCAAGATCTTTTCGCGCGTCCACAACACCGCCACCAAGGAAAAGGAAGTGATCGACCGCTGGCGCAAGATGCCCTCGCCGCAAACCGGCCGGCACCTCAGCAACGATGTCGAACCCGAGGTGGTCGAGGCGCTGCGCAACGCGGTCGTGAACGCCTATCCCAAGCTCAGCCACCGGTATTACGAGCTCAAGCGCAAATGGCTGGGGCTGGACCGGATGCAGGTTTGGGACCGCAACGCGCCGCTGCCGATGGAGGAAACCCGCGTGATCGGCTGGGACGCGGCGCGCGACACGGTGATGGAGGCCTACAGCGCCTTTGATCCGCGCATGGGTGATCTGGCACAGCCGTTCTTCGACAAGGGCTGGATCGATGCGGGCGTGAAACCGGGCAAGGCGCCGGGCGCCTTTGCCCACCCGACGGTCACGAATGTGCATCCCTACGTGATGCTGAACTATCTCGGCAAACCGCGGGACGTGATGACGCTCGCCCATGAACTGGGTCACGGCGTGCACCAGGTACTGGCCGCGGGCCAGGGGGAACTGTTGTCCTCCACCCCGCTGACACTGGCCGAAACCGCCAGTGTCTTCGGCGAGATGCTGACCTTCCGCAAAATGCTGGAGAAGGCCGAGAACGACGCGGAGCGCAAGGTGCTGCTGGCCGGCAAGGTCGAGGACATGATCAACACGGTCGTCCGGCAGATCGCCTTCTACGATTTCGAATGCAAGCTCCACGACGCGCGCCGCGGGGGCGAATTGACGCCCGAGGATATCGGCGCGCTGTGGATGTCGGTGCAGGGCGAGTCGCTTGGCCCGGCTTTCGACTTCATGGACGGGTACGAGACCTTCTGGGCCTATATCCCGCATTTCGTGCACTCGCCCTTCTACGTCTATGCCTATGCCTTTGGCGACGGGTTGGTGAACGCGCTCTACGCGGTCTACGAAGAAAGCCCCGAAGGCTTCCAGGAGAAGTATTTCGACATGCTCAAGGCGGGCGGCTCGATGCACCACAAGGACCTTCTGGCCCCTTTCGGCCTCGACGCCTCGGATCCGGCCTTCTGGGACAAGGGCCTCAGCATGATCTCGGGCTTCATCGACCAGCTGGAAGCGATGGAGGACTGAGCGCGGCGACGGCATTGCGCACCTTCGGTGCACAGGTCGTCTCGCCGTCGGCACAAGGCCGCCGTCTCGGGGCGGGGGTCGAGGCAACGCATCATGCCAATGCTGCGCAGGCTCCAGCCGCGGATGCCTCCGGCGGGGATATTTGAGGCCAGAAGAAACACGGGACAGCCCGAAGACCGTCCCGTGATCGAAACACATCGATGTGCTTCTCCTGGCACGGCCATCGGCGTCCCCGCCTGTACCGCACGCAGAGCGTTGCGCATCTTTGTTAACAAAACCTTGTTTCTTCTGGCGAAAAATATCCCGGGGTGAATTGGCCGCAGGCCAAGAGGGGCAGCGCCCCTTTCCCGCGCGGATCGTCCGGGGACCCCGGCAAGTCAGGCGCGACGACGTTCACCGGAAAATCA
>JANSYB010000676.1 GCA_024742655.1 Paracoccaceae bacterium
ATCAACCGCACCCTTGCGCGCGAGCTGCTGGACAAGCGCACCGAGGACGGGCAGACTCCGTCATCTTCTTGTAACACCGGGCACGGATAAGCACCGTATGACAAACGCAGATTTCCTCAAATCCGCCCTGCCGGAACCGGTCGAGCTTGCCGATTTCGACCCCAATGGCCCGGGGCGCTTCTTCAACCGCGAACTCAGCTGGCTGGGCTTCAACTGGCGCGTTCTGGAAGAGGCCGCGAACCCGCGCGTGCCGCTGCTGGAGCGGCTGCGCTTCCTGTCGATCTCGGCCACGAACCTTGATGAATTCTACAACGTGCGCGTGGCCGGTCTGCGCGAGCTGGCCCATGCGGGCAATACCACGCCCGCCGCCGACGGGCTGACGCCCGCCGAACAGCTTGTCCTGATCGACGAGGATGCCCGCCGCCTTCTGGAAAGCCAGCAGGACACGTTCGAAACGCTGCGCCGGGAAATGGAGGGCGAGCATATCTCGATCCTCGACCGGCACGGGCTGAGGGATGCGGACAAGGCGCATCTGGGCGAAACCTTTCTCAACAAGGTGTTTCCGGTCCTGTCGCCGCTGGCCATCGACCCCGCGCACCCGTTTCCGTTCATCCCCAATCTCGGCTATTCCCTGGCCCTGCAGCTGGAGCGCAAGGCGGACAAGCGCGCGCTGCAGGCGCTGCTGCCCATTCCGCACCAGATCGACCGGTTCGTCACGCTGCCTTCCAAGCCCGGGCAGCACCGTGCGCTGCCGCTGGAGGAGTTGCTGCTGCTGCATCTCGACAGCATTTTCCCCGGCTACACCTACAAGGGGCATTGCGCCTTTCGCGTGCTGCGCGACAGCGACCTCGAGGTCGAGGAAGAGGCCGAGGATCTGGTGCGCGAATTCGAGGTGGCGCTGAAACGTCGCCGCCGCGGCGAGGTGGTGCGCCTGAAGATCTCGACCGATGCCCCGGCCGCGCTGCGCGAGGTGGTGATGCGCGAATTGCACGTCAAACCAGAGGAAGTCGTCGAAGTACGCGGCATGATCGGGCTGGCCGACCTCAAGGAACTGGTCCTGGACGATCGCCCCGACCTTCTGTGGCCCAGTTTCACACCGCGCGTGCCCGAACGGGTGCAGGACCACGACGGCGACATGTTCGCCGCGATCCGGCAAAAGGACATGCTGCTGCATCACCCCTATGAGACGTTCGACATGGTGGTGCGGTTCCTCAATCAGGCCGCCCGCGACCCCGACGTGGTCGCGATCAAGCAGACGCTCTACCGCACGTCCAAGAATTCCCCCATCGTCGAGGCGCTGTGCGAGGCGGCCGAGGACGGCAAATCCGTCACCGCGCTGGTCGAACTCAAGGCGCGGTTCGACGAGGCGGCCAATATCCGGCAGTCCCGGCGGCTGGAACGCTCGGGCGCGCATGTGGTCTATGGCTTCATGGATTGGAAAACCCACGCCAAGATTTCCACCGTGGTGCGCCGCGAGGGCGACAACCTGGTGACCTATACCCATTACGGCACCGGCAATTACCACCCGATCACCGCCAAGATCTATACCGACCTGAGCCTGTTCACCTGCGATCCGGCCCTGGGCCGCGATGCCACCAAGGTGTTCAATTTCCTGTCGGGCTATGCCCAGCCCGAAAAACTGGACAACCTCGCCATCTCGCCCCTGACGCTCAAGGAGCGGCTGATCGACATGATCGGGCGCGAGGCCGACCATGCCCGGGCCGGCAAGCCCGCGATGATCTGGGCCAAGATGAATTCGCTCATCGAACCCGACGTGATCGACGCGCTTTACGCCGCCAGCCAGGCCGGCGTTCAGATC
>JANSYB010000321.1 GCA_024742655.1 Paracoccaceae bacterium
CACGTTTTCCAGGAACAGCGCCTTTTCTCCATCGGCCACAAG
Organism: Paracoccaceae bacterium; assembly: GCA_024742655.1. GTDB lineage: Bacteria > Pseudomonadota > Alphaproteobacteria > Rhodobacterales > Rhodobacteraceae > Roseovarius. The sequence continues at coordinate 43 of JANSYB010000321.1, forward strand.
CACCCAGGTTCCGTTCGCGATCTCGGTCATTTCTGTCCTCCTTGGTTGTCACTCCTGAAGGTATGAACGACCGGCCCGGGGGAAAAGGCCATAACCTTGGTCAAGCGCGCACGAAAAAACCCCGCGCCGAAACGCGGGGTTCTGATGGTTGCGATGACGCAGCGCTTACATGCGAGAGGCGACATTTTCCCAGTTGACCAGCTTGTCGAGGAAATTCGACAGGTAAGCCGGGCGCTTGTTGCGGAAGTCGATGTAGTAGGAATGCTCCCAAACGTCGCAGCCCAGAAGCGCGGTCTGGCCGAAACACAGCGGGTTCACGCCGTTCTCGGTCTTGGTCACCTTCAGGCTGCCATCGCTGTCCTTCACCAGCCAGCACCAGCCCGAGCCGAACTGCCCTGCACCCGCGGCGGAGAATGCCTCCTTGAATGCATCGACCGAGCCGAAGCTTTCGGTCAGCGCCTTTTCCAGCTCGCCGGGCATCTTGCTGTCGCCCGGGCCCATCATTTCCCAGAACTGGTTGTGGTTCCACAGCTGGCTGATGTTGTTGAAGATACCGTTCTGCGCCACGGCACTCTTGTCGTAGGTGCCGGTGATGATCTCTTCCATCGACTTGGCCTCCCACTCGGTCCCGGCAATCAGCTTGTTGCCGTTGTCCACATAGGCCTTGTGGTGCAGGTCGTGGTGGTATTCCAGCGTCTCTTTCGACATGCCGAGATCGGCCAGCGCGTCATGCGCATAAGGAAGATCGGGAAGTTCAAAAGCCATTTGGGCCCCCTGTCCGTTATCGTGAATTTCTATGGCCTTACATGGTAGCCTGAGCCGGGTGAGGTCAAGGGGGAACCGTACCATTTCACTATTGAGCGCGCAGCGCGCGCAGGATCTCTCGTCGTTGCCCTCCGGGCGCCTCCTCGGGGCAAATGGAGGCGCAACGCCTCAGTCGAAAGACCGCGCCCGCGGCCCATGTCGGATGCCTCCGGCGGGGATATTTTCAGCCAGAAGAAATACACGGCTGCTTTCATCGTTCCCGAAATACTCCGGGGGTTTGGGGGTGGAACCCCCAAGGCCTGCGTGGCCCGAACGCAAAAGTGATCCGCGTGGCGCAGCCACACATTCAGAACGCGCCGACCTCACCGCCCGGCTCGGCCGCGTCCCTGAGCAGGTTGAACACGTACTCCGCGACCGAACGGAAGCAGACAACCTGAACGGTCTCCTCGTCCGTCATCCACAGCGCCGCGGCCACCTGCGCCATGCGGGTCCGCCGGATCCGGCCGGGGCCGAAGGCGCCGGGCGTCATGTCCACCGGGCAAAGCTTGGCGATGATCTCGCGCGCGGCGGCACCGTGGACCCGGAACATGGCACGCGCGTCCGAGACATTCACCGCCAGGTGGTGCTCTTCGGCAAGCGCCTCGGCCAGCGTGGCCAGCGTGTCTTCGACCTGCGCATAGGGCATCAGAAGCAGCAATTCGTCGGGCGACATCCATGCCGCGCCGGTGTCCCCGGCATGAGCGATGCCGCGCTGGCCGGGCACATCCACGCCCGCCACGGTCTTGACCGCCTTTTTCACCCTGGACGCCGACAGATCACCCCTCAGGGTAATCATCCCCTGCAGACCCATTTCCTCGATACGCACGTAGCCCTCATAGGCCGCGCCGGGCAAAGCACTGACAATGTTAGACATTCTGCTTCTCCCCTTCCGGGTCATAGAACACGGGGCTCACGATCCTGGCCTTGACGATCGTGCCATCCACCTTCGGGAAATCGATCACCTCGCCCATGCGGTCCGGCCCGTGCAGGACCAGCCCCATGGCGATGCCACGATCCAGTGTGGGCGAGTAATAGGTCGAGGTCACGCGACCCTGTACGTTGCGCTGGTCGTTGTCGTTGGTCCCCTCTGCCACCGCATAGGCACCATCGGGCAGCACGGACCCATCGACCGTTTCCAACCCGACCAGTTTCCAGCGATTTGGATCGGCCATGTGGCTGCGCTCCTGCGCGCGTTTGCCGAGGTAGTCCTCTTTCTTCTTGGAAATCGCCCAGTCGAGGCCAAGATCCTGCGGGATGACCGTGCCGTCGGTCTCGTCCCCGATCATGATAAAGCCCTTCTCCGCACGCATCACGTGCAGGGCTTCGGTACCGTAAGGGGTCACGCCATACTCACTCCCTGCCGCCAGCAAACCGTCCCAAAGGGCGCGCCCCGCGCTGGCCGGCACGGAGATTTCATAACTCAACTCACCCGAGAATGAAATACGGTAAATGCGCGATTTGACGCCATCCAGCGTCACGTCTTTCCAGGCCATGAAGGGCAGGCCCTCGACGCTGACATCCTCGTCGGTGAGTTTCTCCAGAACCTTGCGGGCATTGGGGCCCACAAGGGCAATCTGGGCGTATTGCTCCGTGACGTTGGCGACATAGACCTTCCAGTCCCACCATTCGCATTGCAGCCAGTCTTCCATATGGGCATGGATGCTGTCCGCACCACCGGTGGTGGTGTGGCACAGGAACGTGTCCTCGTCGATGCGCGCCACCACCCCGTCATCGGTCAGGAACCCGTTTTCGCCGCACATCAGGCCATAGCGGCACCGCCCCGGTTTGAGCGTCGACATCATGTTGGTGTAGAGCATGTCGAGAAACTTGCCCGCGTCCGGCCCCTTGACGATCAGCTTGCCAAGGGTCGAGGCATCGAGCAGGCCCAGGCTCGACCGGGTCTGGGTGATCTCGCGCTTGACCGCGGCCTCGATCGCCTCGCCGGGTGTCTTGCGGAAGGTGTAGGGCCGACGCCACGCGCCGACGGGCTCCCAGTAGGCGCCGTTTTCCGCGTGCCAGTCATGCATGGGCGTCTTGCGCAGCGGCTGAAAGATCTCGCCACGTGCCTCACCGGCGATCGAGGCCATGGAAATCGGCGTATAGGGCGGGCGGAACGTGGTCGTGCCGGTCTGCGGAATGGGTTGATTCAGCGCATCAGAAAGGATCGCCAGACCGTTGATATTACTCAGCTTCCCCTGATCCGTCGCCATGCCAAGCGTGGTATAGCGCTTGGCGTGCTCGACCGACTCGAACCCCTCGCGCGCGGCCAGCTGCACATCCGAGACTTTCACGTCGTTCTGGTAATCCAGCCAGGATTTCGTGCGCAGCTTGATGTTGGCGCCCTGCGGCATCAGCCAGATCGGCTCCATCGGGTTTTGCGCGGCTGTTTCGGCCTGCGGCGCCTTGGATTTGCCCGGTTTGTGCCCGGTGGCCTTTGCCGCCGCCGCACCGGCCTCGGCCGCATCCGACAGCGCCGCGCCCAGATCAAGCGCGCCATTGGCCGCCCCCGCCGCGATGACGAAGGCCTCGCCGCGCGCGCCGGTCGGGGCCTTGTCCGCGTCGGGGCGGAACATGGCGTTCGCCTCATCCCAGATCAGCTTGCCCCCGCAATGCGACCACAGGTGCACGACCGGCGACCAGCCGCCAGACATCGCCACCGCGTCGCAGGGGATTTCCTCAAGCACGGCCCCCTCACCGGCCTGAACGCAAAGCGCCACACCGGTCACGCGCCTGCCGCCCTTGACCTTGGCGATGCCCTTGCCCGTCTCGATCCGGATGCCGAGCGCGCGGGCCTCGTCGGCCAGCGGCCCGGCGCCACCAGCGCGGGCGTCGATAATGGCAGGCACCTCGAGGCCGAGAGATTTCAGCGTGATCGCCGTGCGGTAGGCATCATCGTTGTTGGTCACGACCACGGTCCGGTCCCCGATGGACACCCCGAAATCCACCGCGTAATCACGCACCGCCGAGGCCAGCATCACGCCGGGCACGTCGTTGCCGGCAAAGCTGAGCGGGCGTTCGATGGCGCCGGTGGCCGTCACGATCTGCCCCGCGCGAATGCGCCACAGGCGATGGCGCGGGCCCTTGGCATCGGGCTGGTGGTCGTTCACCCGCTCATAACCGAGCAAGTAGCCATGATCGTAAACCCCGGCGCCCATCATCCGCAGGCGCAGGGTGACATTGGCCATCTCGCGCAACTCTGCGACGGTGTCCTCCACGAAGCGGTCCACGGGCGCGCCGTCGATCATGCCGCCATCCACCGGCGCGCGGCCACCCCAATGCGCCGTTTGCTCCATCAGCAGGACCCTGGCCCCGGCGGCCCCGGCGGCCCGCGCGGCCATCAGGCCCGCCACGCCGCCGCCGATCACGACCACGTCGTAGAAGGCATAGAAATGCTCGTACTTGTCCTCATCGCGGTCGCGCGGGGCA
>JANSYB010000289.1 GCA_024742655.1 Paracoccaceae bacterium
CGCTGTCGGCTTGGTCCACCGTCAGGATCGGGCCGTTGAAATAAATCGTCCGGGTCATGGCAAAAGAATTGCCCCAAGGGAAAGTTTGGTTAAGGATGAAGTGAACCGATCGGTGACGCAAGCGCGAAGACGCTGATGATCGGGCAGTGAAACGAGGCTGAAAACGCGAACCAGAACGGCCTTTGCGCTTGGGAGGGTGCGTTGAGAACTGTCACGGATTTTCCACGAGACGTCGAACTTCTTGACCCGGTTTTCATCGAGATGTCGGACGGGGTGCGGCTGGCGGCCAAGATCTGGCTGCCCAAGGATGCCGCCGACAACCCGGTGCCGGCAATCCTTGAATACCTGCCCTACCGCCGCACCGATGGCACCTCGGCGCGCGATGAGCTGACCCATCCCTATTTCGCCGGTCACGGCTATGCCTGCATCCGCGTCGACATGCGCGGCTCGGGCGACAGCGAAGGCGTGATGCTGGGCGAATACCTCAAGCAGGAACAGGATGACGCGATCGAAGTGCTCGACTGGATCGCGGCGCAACCCTGGTCGACCGGCAAGGCCGGGATGATCGGGATTTCCTGGGGTGGCTTCAACGGATTGCAGGTTGCCGCGCGCAAGCCTGCGTCGCTCAAGGCGATCGTGACAATCTGTTCCACCGATGACCGCTATGCCGACGATATTCACTACATGGGCGGCTGCCTGCTGATGGAGAACCCGGGGTGGAACAGCTTTATGTTCTCTCTGAACACGACACCGCCGGACCCGGCAATGGTGGGCAACAAGTGGAAAGAGGTCTGGCTGGACCGTCTCAAGGGCAGCGGCTTCTGGATTGCCGAATGGCTGAAACACCAGCGGCGTGACGACTTCTGGAAACATGGCTCTGTCTGTGAGGATTTCTCGGAGATCGAGGCCGCGGTCTATGCCGTGGGCGGCTGGGCCGATGGCTATTCCAATGCGGTCTTTCGCCTTCTGGCGGGGCTGGACGCACCGGCCAAGGGGCTGGTGGGGCCCTGGGCGCACAAATATCCGCATTTCGCCAAGCCGGGCCCGCAGATCGGATTCCTGCAGGAATGCCTGCGCTGGTGGGATCAGTGGCTCAAGGATATCGACACCGGCATCATGGACGAGCCGCAATTGCGTGCCTGGGTCGAGGACCCGGTGCCGCCCGCGCCCTATTACGAGGAACGTCCGGGCAAATGGGTGGGCGAGGACAGCTGGCCCAGCCCGCGTATCACTGACCGTGTGATGCACCTGAATGCCGATGGTCTGGGTGACGAGGCCGGGCCATCCAAGGCCCTGACGATCAACTCGCCCATGTCCGTGGGAACAATGGCGGGGCACTGGTGCGCCTTCGGCCTGGAGCCGGACCTGCCCGGGGATCAGCGGATCGAGGCGGGCGGGTCTTTGGTGTTCGACACGGATGTTCTGCCCGAGGATGTGGAAATCCTTGGCGCGCCGGTGGTGACGCTGACCCTGTCCAGCGACAAGCCGGTGGCGATGGTGGCGGGTGTTCTGTCGGATATCCTGCCCGATGGGGCCGCCACGCGGGTCAGTTTCGGCCTGCTGAACCTGACGCATCGTGACAGCCATGAACACCCCGAGCCGCTGGAGCCGGGAAAATCCTACACCGTTCGTCTGCAACTGAATGATTGCGGTCACCGCTTTGCCGTCGGCAACCGTATCCGGATCGCGTTGTCCACCGTCTACTGGCCGATCGCCTGGCCTTCGCCGGAAAAGGCCACCCTGACCATTGCCGCCGGCGACAGCACGCTGGCCCTGCCGGTGCGGCCTGCGCGGGCCGAAGATGCCGATTTGCGGCCTTTCGAGGAACCGCAGAGCGCGACGCCGGTCAACACGACGATGCTGGAACCTTCAAGCTATGAAAGCTCGGTTTCGCATGATGTGGTGACAGGCGTCGTCACGCACCGGGTGATCGCGGACGAGGGCAAGACCGTTTTCAACGAACATGAGGGCTGGACCGTCGCCTCGCATCACGAGGAAGTCTACCGCGTGCATTCCGACGATCCCAACAGCACCGAACTGGACATCACATGGCACGAGAATTTCAGCCGTGGCGCGTGGGCGGTGTCGTCCAGGACCCGCACGATCATGCGCTCGACCCCGACGCATTTCCTTCTGCGTGGGGAACTTGAGGCCCGTATGGACAACGAAGAAGTTCATCGAGAGATTTGGGAGGAAGAGATTCCGCGCGATCTGGTCTGAGACCGGCCCGTGCCTTTTGATGGCGCGCCACAAGAGCGTGCCCAAAGTCAACAATAAACCAAGGGAGTATGACAATGACGAAATTGACACAAAGCCGTCGCGGCTTTCTTCAGACCGCCGCGTTCGCAGGGGCCGCGGGCCTGACCGGCAGCTGGCCGGGGATCAGCTGGTCGGCGACGGGCGATACGCTGACCGTGCGTTTCGACACGGATATGGGCAGCCTCGATCCGGGCTATTACGTCGGTGGCCACCCGCCCAATGATGTCAACTGGTGCATCATGCCCGCGCTTGTTCATGCCAGCGAGCAATCGCCCGGTTGGGTCGCCTCGCCTTATGTCGAAAGCCTCGAGGTGGTGGACAGCACCCATATCGATTTCACGCTGAAAAAGGGTCTGATGTGGTCCGGCGGGCATGGAGAGGTCACCACCGCAGATGTGGCCTATTCCTATGACCGGATGAAAGAAAGCGAGTGGAAGGGCGATTACGTCGCCTATGACCGCGTCGACATCAAGGACAGCCATTCCGGCACCATCGTTCTGAACCAGCCTTTCGCACCGTTCATGAACATGACGCTGGCGCGCGGCACCGGCATCATCCTGTGCAAGGCGGCGATGGAAGCGGCGGGTGGCAAGTACACGACGGAGCCGCCGGCGACGTGTGGCCCTTACGTGATGGAATACAAGGCCTCGCAATACGTCAAGATGCGGCCCAACCCGGAATGGACCGGCCCCAAACCGGCCTATGCCAATATCGACTGCATCGTGGTCACCGACAGCGAGGCGGGCGCGCTGGCCTTCGAGGCGGGCGAACTGGATTGTGCCAAGATCACCTCGACCGCCTATGCGCGCTATCAGAAGAACCTGCCCGAGGGCGGCGCGCTGACCGTCGCGGGCGCGCTGCAATACATGTGGATGGGGATCAACACCGAGAACCCCAAGCTGGCCGATATCAAGGTGCGTCAGGCGATCCAGCATGCGGTGGACAAGAATGCCGTCATTCAGGGCGCCTATTCCGGCACGGCCGAGCCGTCGAACGGGATCATCTGCCCCGGCCTGATCGGGCACCGGACCGAAAGTGGCTACAGCTATGATCCGGCCAAGGCCAAGGCCCTGATGGACGAGGCGGGTGTATCCGGCCTGACCCTGACACTGCGTACGCTCAACGCGTCCGAGCGCCTGCTGGCGGCACAGATCATTCAGGCCAACCTGCAGGCCATCGGGATCACGGTCGAGATCATCCCGCTCGATTCCGGCCCGTTCTGGGAAATGGGTCAGGAAAGCAAGGGTGACACCTGGCAGGATCTTGAACTGTGGCTGATGCGCTATGGCGCGGGCCCCGACCCGTTCGAGGCGACGCAATGGTTCGTGGCCGACCAGGTCGGTATCTGGAACTGGGAGCGCTGGACCTCGGACGAGTTCGAGGAACTCTACAAGAAAGGCATGGCCGAGACCAATCCGGACGAGCGTCACAAGATCTATGTGCGCATGCAGGAGATCATGGAGGAAACCGGCGGGTATGTGTGGCTCACGCATGAGCCGGAGGTGTTCATCCACAGCGATGGCGTCGACCCGCAATTCGCCTCTTCGGGCGAGATGCAGTTGCCTTACTTCAAGCCCGCCTGACGGGCCTTTGGCGGCGCGGGCGTGGTCCTGCGCTGCCATCATGATTGGTTTCAATGATCTGGTATCTTCTCAAGCGCCTCGGCCTGTCCGTGCTGATCGTCCTTCTGGCGGTGGCGGCGCTGTTCATCATGCTGCATTCGATCCCGGGCGATCCGGTCAGCATCGCGCTGGGGCCACGCGCCACACCCGAGGTGCAGGCCGCCTATGCCGAGAAGATGCACCTCGACAAGCCGCTGGTTTTCCAGTTCCTCATCTTCATGGGCAACGTGTTCCGGGGCGATCTGGGCACGGATGTCTTTTCGGGCAACTCCGTTTCCGCGATGCTGATAGATCAGCTGCCTTATACCATCATGCTCGCCGTGGCGGCGCTGGGCTGGGCCGTGGCGGTGGGCATTCCGCTGGGGTGTCTGTCGGCCATCTGGCCGAACAGCTGGATCGACCGGGTGACCGGCATCCTGTCGGTGGGCACCATCGCTGTGCCGTCGTTCCTGATGTCGATCTGGGCGATCCTCGTGTTTGCCATCATGCTGCGCTGGCTGCCCGTGATCGGGGCCGGTGATGCGGGTGACCCGCTGGACCAGTTGAGACACCTGATCCTGCCGGCCTTTGCGGTGGGTCTGGGGTGGGTGGGATACCTGGCCCGGATGGTGCGCGCCTCCATGCTCGAGGTGATGGGCGAGAACTATATCCGGTC
>JANSYB010000712.1 GCA_024742655.1 Paracoccaceae bacterium
GCCACAAGATATGTCTGCCGGGCCTGCCGGATGATCGTGCGGCTGACATGCACCTCCTGGATATCGAAATCCAGCAGGTCGCCCTCCGTATCGAGGGCAGAACAGCCGATCACCGCGTAATCCACCTTGAACTGTTCGATCGCCGCCGTCGTCAGGTTGCCGATCAACCCCCCGTCCGAGCGGCGCAAAACCCCGCCGGCCACGACGATTTCGCAATCAGGGTTGGCCACGAGGATGTTGGCCACGTTCATGTTGTTGGTGACGGCCATCAGGTCGCGGTGGTGCAGCAACTCTCGCGCCACCGCCTCGGTCGAAGTTCCGATGTTGAGAAACACCGAGGCCCCATCAGGAATTTCACGGGCGCAAACCCGCGCGATGGCGGCCTTTGCCTCTTCGTTGAGGCCGCGCCGATCCTCATAGCCGATATTCGACACACCCGAGGGCAGAACGGCCCCCCCGTGAACCCGTTCAAGCTTGCCCGCTTCGGCCAGTTCCGTCAGATCGCGCCGGATGGTCTGCACCGTTACGCCGAAACGATCGGCCAGGTCTTCCACGACGACCTTGCCCTCCAACCGCGCGATTTCGAGGATTTCGGGCTGCCGGAATGTCTGGGACATGCGCCTTCTCCGTGATTCCAATCCTGTTCAGTGCAGCGGATGCGCTGCCGATTCGACCGCAAATTGGCACAGACCACGGCCCGACACGGTTACACCCGGCCCGCTGCTGTACCGGCAAACACCCCAAAAGGCTACTTAATCGCGAAAACGAAAGCAAACGAACATTTATATTGACCTAATATTGCTCTTTATGGTTCGTTTGGCGCGTAGCTTGGGAGGAGACCTGCGTGACATCGGCACCGCGATCAGATGCCGTGCGCGATCTTTTTGTGATTGGCGGCGGAATTAACGGATGCGGGATCGCGCGCGATGCGGCCGGACGTGGCCTGTCGGTTACGCTGGCGGAAATGAACGATCTTGCCTCGGCCACCTCCTCGGCCTCGACCAAGCTGTTTCACGGCGGGTTGCGCTATCTTGAATATTTCGAATTCCGGCTGGTCCGCGAGGCACTTCTGGAGCGCGAAACGCTTCTGCGGATGATGCCGCATATCAGCTGGCCGATGCGGTTCGTGCTACCTTATCACAAGGACATGCGGTTCGAGGGCGGCACGCCGACGGCGCGCCTTTTGTCCTTCGTCATGCCGTGGATGCGGGGGCGGCGCCCGGCGTGGCTGATCCGGCTGGGCCTGTTCCTGTATGATCATCTGGGTGGGCGCAAAATCCTGCCGCCGACGCGATCTCTCAGCCTGCCGGGGACGCCCGAGGGCGCCCCGCTGAAAGACCGGTTCAAAAAGGCGTTCGAATATTCCGACTGCTGGGTGGAAGATGCCCGTCTCGTCGTGCTGAACGCGCGTGACGCGGCCGATCGTGGCGCCGAGATCCTGACGCGCACCCGCGTTCTGGCCGCCCGACGTGTCGATGATCTGTGGGAGATCACGCTGGAGAACAGCGCCACCGGCCGCACCGAGACCCGGCATGCGCGGGCACTGGTCAATGCCGGGGGGCCATGGGTCGGCAACATCATCCATGACGTCACCCATATCGAGAGTCGCGAGGGCGTGCGCCTTGTGCGTGGCAGC
>JANSYB010000342.1 GCA_024742655.1 Paracoccaceae bacterium
AAACGCGCTGGATGCCGGGGCGCGCCGGATCGCGGTGGACTATGCCGATGGCGGAAAGACGCTGATCCGGGTCATCGACGACGGCTGCGGGATGTCGCCGGACGATCTGCCGCTGGCGCTGTCGCGGCATGCCACCTCGAAAATAGATGGATCGGATCTGTTGAACATCCATACCTTTGGGTTTCGCGGCGAGGCGCTGCCGTCTCTGGGGGCCGTTGGGCGTTTGACAATCGTTTCCCGCGCGTCGGGCCAGGACGCCGCCGAGGTGACTGTTGCCGGCGGCCAGATGAGCAAGGTCCGGCCGGCGGCCCTGAACGGCGGGACGGTCGTCACGCTCTCCGATCTGTTCTACGCGACGCCCGCGCGGTTGAAATTCATGCACTCCGACCGGGCGGAGGCACAGGCGATCACCGATGTGGTCAAGCGTCTTGCCATGGCCGAACCGTTCGTGGGGTTCACCTTGCGTGACGTGTCCGGTGGCGGCGAGGGGCGCGTGACGTTTCGCGCCGACCCTGAGACGGGGGATTTGTTCGACGCGCTGCACGGTCGGCTGGCCCGCATCCTCGGTGCCGAGTTTGCCGACAACGCCCTGAAAATAGAGGCCACGCGTGAAACCCTGCAGATGACGGGCTATGCTGCACTGCCCACCTATTCGCGCGGCTCGAGCGTGACGCAATACCTGTTTGTCAACGGCCGGCCCGTGCGTGACAAGATGCTCTATGGCGCGCTGCGCGCCGCCTATCACGACCTGCTCAGCCGCGACAGGCACCCGGCGGCTGTCCTTTTCCTGGACTGTGACCCGACGCTGGTGGATGTGAACGTCCACCCCGCCAAGTCCGAGGTGCGCTTTCGCGATCCGGGCTTGGCGCGCGGTCTGATCGTGTCCGGGCTGCGCCACGCGCTGGCCGAGGCGGGGCACCGGGCCTCGACCACGGTGGCGGGCGCCACACTGGGCGCGTTCCGGCCCGAGCCAGTCGGGCCCGCGCGGGTCTACCAGATGGACCGGCCATCATCCGCGGCGCGCACGGCCAGTTATCAGGCGCAGGCCCCCGACGGCGGGTTCGCCGAGATGAGCACGGCCTTCAGCGGCCGGGTGGAGGTGGCCGACGCGGCGCCGCCGGATTATGATGAGACACCGCCGCAGTCTCTGCCACTGGGGGCGGCGCGCGCGCAGGTACACGAGAATTACATTATCGCCCAGACCGACACCGGCATGGTGATCGTCGATCAGCACGCCGCGCACGAACGGCTGGTCTACGAAACGCTCAAGCGCCAGATGGCCGAGAACGGCGTCGCGGCGCAGGCCCTCTTGATCCCGGACATCGTCGATCTGTCGGAAGGCGATGCCGCCTTGCTTCTTGATGTGGCCGAGGATCTGGCCCGTCTTGGCCTGACCATCGAACCCTTCGGCCCGGGCAGTATCGCCGTGCGCGAAACGCCGGCGATCCTAGGCTCGGTGAATGCCGCGGCGCTGTTGCGTGACATCGTGGATGAACTGGCCGATCAGGGTCAAAGCGTCGGCCTGCAGGCCAGGATCGAGGCGATCCTGAGCCGCGTGGCCTGTCATGGCTCCATCCGGTCGGGCCGCCGCATGACGGCCGACGAAATGAACGCCCTGCTGCGCGAGATGGAGGCGACCCCGCATTCCGGACAATGCAACCACGGCCGCCCCACCTATGTCGAGCTGCCGCTCAAGGATATCGAGAGGTTGTTCGGGCGGACATGATCACGATCGGCGAAACCACCTATGCCCTGAATGACCCGATCATGCTCGCCGCGCTGATCGGGTCGGCGATTGTGCTGATTGTCCTGATCCTGCTGATCGTATCGGTGCGCGCCGCCGGCCGGTCTGCCCGCACGCTGGAGCCGATGGCGCGGCAGATGGGGGATCTTGGCGCGCGTGTTCAGGGCCTCAGCGACGGTCAGGAACGGCTCGCCGGCGGTCTGCACCACGTGTCCGAGGCACAGGCCCAAAGCCAGACGGCGATGCTGCAACTGATGGAAAAGCGCCTGGCCGAGGTGCAGGAGCGCATGGGCGAGAACCTGTCCGGCTCCGCCCGGCGCACGGCACAAAGCCTGGGAGAGCTGCAACAACGCCTGACGGTGATCGACAAGGCGCAGGAAAACATCACCAAGCTGTCGGGCGATGTGCTGTCGTTGCAGGATATCCTGTCTAACAAGCAGACCCGCGGCGCCTTTGGCGAAATCCAGCTGAACGATATCGTGTCCAAGGCGCTACCCTCGGACAGCTACACGCTGCAGGCGACGCTTTCGAACGGCAAACGGGCCGATTGCCTCATTCACCTGCCCAACCCGCCGGGGCCGATCTGCGTGGACAGCAAGTTCCCGCTGGAGGCGTATGAGGCGCTGCGCCGCGCGGCGACGGACTGGGAAGTGAACGAGGCCGCGAAGTTCCTGCGGACATCCGTGAAAAAGCATATCAAGGACATCTCGGAGAAATACATCCTGGATGGAGAGACCGCAGATGGCGCGCTGATGTTCCTGCCGTCCGAGGCGGTCTATGCCGAACTGCACGCCAATTTCCCCGAACTGGTGCGAGAGGGCTTCTCTGCCCGGGTCTGGATCGTGTCGCCCACCACCTGCATGGCCACGCTCAACACCATGCGCGCGATCCTCAAAGATGCCCGCATGCGCGAACAGGCCGGCGCCATCCGGCGCGAACTGGGCCTGCTCTTTGCCGATGTGGACCGGCTGGGCACGCGGGTCGAGAACCTTGACCGGCATTTTCATCAGGCGTCCAAGGACATCAGCGAAATCAAGGTTTCCGCCGAAAAGGCCGGCCGCCGCGCCAAGCGTCTGGACAATTTCGATTTCGAGGAACTGGCACCGGAGCCTGCGCCGAATATCGTCCCGCTTGGCAAGGACGGGTGAACGCCCTGTCCGGACATGGATTCGCAAACTTGATCGACCGGGCAAACACTTGGCACCGCCATGCCCCCTGGGCCTGGCATTCCCTTTGCTCTGCGGTACAGGTTTCCCGTGCGGCCATTGGCAAGACCCCGGCCCGGCCATAATTCCGACGGCACTTGATCGCGATCAATGCCTTTTCTGAAGCTATGCTGAACCATCCGCAGCATCATTGGGGAAGAAAATGTCCACCGTCCGCCACGAATTTGAAATTGCCCGAAAGCACACGCCCGATTTCGGCGGTCGCACTTTGGTTCTGGAGGTTTTCATGTTCGGCCTGTGCATTGCCGCCACCTGGGCGGCAGTGACGCACCGTATCCCGATGTGGGCCGGTATGGTGGCCAACACGATTTTCATCTACGGCATATACACGGTCGTGCATGAGGCCGTTCACGCCAACATCAGCTCACGCCACAAGGAGTTGCGTTGGGTCGACACGCTGGCCGGTATGATCGCCTGTGCGCCACTCTGGCTTTTCTATCACCAGCACCGGCGCCAGCACATGGAACATCACGCTCATACGAACGAGGATGTAGACCCCGATATCTATGCGCGCGGCAGCTTTCCGGTCTGGATTTTCATCAAGCTGCCCCATGCCCTGCTCAACTATTTCAACCCGCTGCAGCACTTCCGGGACTGTCAACGCTTCGGATGCACGCAACGAGAGGTGGCCTACACCTTCGTGACCTACGCAGCATATGCCGGTGTTCTCGGCGGTCTACTGGTCGCAGGCTACTGGAAAGAAGTGCTCTTGTTGTGGTTCATCCCCTGGTGGATCGGCCAGACCGTGATGCTGACTTTCTTTACCTGGACACCGCATCATGACCACTCCGAGACGGGCCGCTACCGCAACACCCGCGTTTCGCTTTTCCCGGGTGCGAATTTTCTTCTGCAAGGGCAGAACTATCACCTGATCCACCACATGGCCCCCAGCGTGCCATACTATCGTTACAAGCCCGTTTTCGAGGAAATGCGCCCGCTGCTGGAACGCAATGATGTCCGGATCGAGGGCATCTGGCCTGATCCTGCCAACGAACGCCACGCGCCCTCGGCCCAACTCACGGAGTGAACACATGAAAATAAAGGCCGCTGTCGTCACGGA
>JANSYB010000665.1 GCA_024742655.1 Paracoccaceae bacterium
GGCGGGTTCAGCTGGACGCTGGCCGCGGCGTGGGGCTGGCATGCGGATGGCTGGCTGGTGCAGCAGTGGGGCGTGCATGACTTCGGTGCTGCGGGCCTTGTGCACGCGGTGGCGGCGTTCTTCGCCCTTGGCGTTCTGATGAACCTCGGCCCGCGGATCGGCAAGTTCAACGAGGACGGAACGGCCAACCACCTTGCCGCGCACAACCTGCCCTTCACGGCAACCGGCCTGATGCTCATCATCGTCGGCTTCTGGGGCTTCCTGATGGCCTGTCTGGTCGTCGGCGGCGAAGGCTGGTCGTGGGGCGCGAACTTCACCACGATCTACGGCACACCCACCAACCTGGGCGCGCTGGCCTTCAACATCCTGATGGGCATTGCCGGCGGCATCATCGGCGCATGGCTGGCCACGCGCGATCCGTTCTGGATGATGTCGGGCGCTCTGGCCGGTATCATCTCGGTGGCGTCGGGCCTGGACATCTACTGGCCCAGCCTTGTCTTCATCATCGCGTTCGGCGCAGGGGTCATCCTGAAGCCTGCCGCGAACGTGCTTGAGAAGATGGGCATCGACGACGCGGTTGGTGCGGTCACGGTGCACGGCACGATCGGCATCTACGGCATGCTGGCGCTTGGCATCTTTGCCAGCGGCTATCCGGCTCTGTCGGGTGCGGATGCCCCCACGGTCAGCCTGATGGGCCAGATCGTCGGCTCCGTGGTCTTCGTGGCCATCGGCCTCAGCACGGGCTGGGTCAGCTCGTTCATCCTGAAAATGCTGGGGATGCTGCGGGTGCCCGAAGCGGCAGAAATCGCGGGTCTGGACACCGTCAAGGTGCCTGCACAGGCCTATCCAGAAGGCATCACACCGTCGCCCCCGGCGTCGGTCTAACAAGGAGGACAACCAATGGGATTTCCATTCGACACCCCGACCTGGGACGGCGTCAGCGGCCCGATCTTCATGGGCACAGGCGGCGCCATGCCCGGCCTGTTCACGATGATCGCCATCGGGCTGTGTGTTCTGGCACTGGCCATGGGTCAGGCCACCGAGAACAACAAGTACAAGAACCACAAGTAACCGGTTCCTGACAGCGACAACAAAAAGGCGCCCCGCGGATCATCCCGCGGGGCGCCTTGAATTTTGCGATCAGTCACCCTGGGGTCAGTTGCGCCAGTCGAAGAAGCCCGGCCCGGCCTTGTCCAGCAGGCGCAGGCCCATCGCGCGGCCCAGTTCGGCCGCATCCTCGACCGGGGCGGTGGCGTCGTCGGTCAGGCTTTCGCTGCCATCGGGGCGCAGGATTTCACCGCGCAGGCGCAACGTGCCGCCGTCAAGTTCCGCCAGCCCGGCGATCGGTGTTTCGCACGATCCGTCCAACGCCGCCAGAAAGGCCCGCTCCGCCGCAAGGCGAATGCCCGTCTCGTCATGGTGCAGCGCGGCCAGCATATCCGCCGTGCGCATATCGTCCGCGCGCCGCTCGATCCCGATGGCGCCCTGCGCCACGGCAGGCAGCATATCCTCGGGCGCGATGGGGCCGCGCGCCACCTCGGCCTGACCCAACCGGTTGAGGCCCGCCATCGCCAGGAAGGTGCAGCCGGCCACGCCGTCATCCAGTTTCTTCAGCCGCGTCTGGACGTTGCCACGAAACTCCACCACCTCCAGGTGGGGAAACTTCACCAGGACCTGCGCCTTGCGCCGCAGCGAAGAGGTGCCGACCTTGGTGCCGGCCGCCAGACCGGCCAGCCCGTCATGGGTGGGCGAGACGAACGCGTCGCGCACGTCTTCGCGCGGCAGGTAGGTGTCCAGCAACAGACCGTCGGGCTGTTGCACCGGCATGTCCTTCATCGAATGGACCGCGATGTCGATGCCGCCCGACA
>JANSYB010000106.1 GCA_024742655.1 Paracoccaceae bacterium
AGGCTTTCGCCGACAAAGGCCCAGTGCCGCGCGGACATGTCGGACTGCTGCCAAAACTCGGGCTCGATCACGTATAGCGGCAGGACAGGCCCGCGCGCGGCGGCCTGCGCCAGGGCGCGATGATCGTGAACGCGTAAATCCCGCTTGAACCAGACGACCTGCACGGCCCGCTCTCCTGCCAGCTTCGGTCAGGCTCATATAGGGCAGGGGGCGGCGGCGTCCGCCCCGGCGCGGCAAACTGTCAGCGGATGACGAAAACCGATTGCTTGGCGTGCCGCACGATCCGCGCGGCATTGGGCCCGACAAGGTAGTCGCGCAGCTCCGGCCGGTGAGAGCCCACGACGATCGCATCGGCGCCGATCCGTTCGGCCATGCGGATCACCACGTCATAGATCGTGCCCTGCGCCACATGCGCCTCGGCCTCGTCGGGCAGCGCCTCGGCGATCCAGGCAGTCAGGGCCCGTTCCGCTTCTGCCAGCATGTCCTTGGAATGGCCGGCGCTGAACGCGGCCCCCACCATCGAAAATCCCAGATCCGGCACCACGCTGACCACGTGGATGGTGCCGCCGCCCTGACCGGCTAGCAGTTTCGCGGCCTCGGCCAGCTTTTGCGCCCCCTCCATCGCGTTGAGGTCAAGGGCCAGAAGGATGGTCTTGAACATGAGCTCGCCTCCTCAGAATGCCGGCTGCGTGGCGCGCGGCCGCTGGATGAGCACGATCCCCGCCAGCAGGATCAGCGCGGGGATGAAGAACAGCTCCTTGGGCAGGCGGTCATTCTCGACCTCGACCGTGGTGATCACCACCGGGTCATCGCCGTAATAGTCGAATTCCACGCCGCTGATCGGGGCCAGCAACTCGCCCCCGCCGAACGGTTCGTCCAGCTTCAGCAGATCGCCCTCTTCCATCGTCAGCAGGCCCTGTGCCGACAGGGTCTCGCTTCCCGCCGAGGGCAACACGATGGTCACGGGCCGCACCTTGGCGGTGTCGAAATCGGGCCCTTCCACGGTGATCCGGATATCCTTGCCCTCGGGTGTGTCGGCCATCAGCGCCATCGCGGCGGGCCCTTGTGCGGTGGTGTATTTCTCGCTCACCTGATCAAGGAAGAAATCCGGCCGGAACAGCATGAAGGCGATGAAGAGCAACGCCGCGGTTTCCCATTTGCGGGACTTGGCGATGAAATAGCCCTGTGTCGCGGCCGCGAACAAGAGCATCGCGGTCAGCGAGATGAAGAAGACGAGGATCGCCTTTGCAAAGCCCACGTCGATCAGCAACAGGTCGGTGTTGAAGATGAACAGGAACGGCAAGAGGGCCGTGCGGATATCATAGGCAAAGCCCTGCACGCCGGTCCGGATCGGGTCGCCCCGACTGATGGCCGCCGCGGCATAGGCGGCCAGGCCCACGGGTGGCGTGTCATCGGCCAGGATACCGAAATAGAACACGAACATATGCACCGCGATCAGCGGCACGATCAGCCCCGATTGCGCCCCCACCGAGACGATCACCGGCGCCATCAGGCTGGACACCACGATGTAGTTCGCCGTCGTCGGCAGGCCCATGCCGAGGATCAGCGACAGGATCGCCACGAGGATCAGCAGGATCATCAGGTTGCCGCCCGAGATCACCTCGATCACCTGTCCGATGACCTGGTGGGCACCTGTGAGGGAGATCGTGCCGACAATGATGCCGGCCGCCCCGGTGGCCACGCCGATCCCGATCATGTTGCGCGCACCAAGGATCAGGCCGTTCACGAAATCGCGCCAGCCCTGCAGGGTTTCCTCGCCGAAGCCCTCGCCGCGAAAGAACGCCTTGAGCGGGCGATGCGTGAGCGCGATGATGATCATGAAAATCGTGGCCCAGAAGGCCGAGAGCGCCGGTGACAGCCGTTCAAGACTGTCGGTGCGCACCATCAGGTTCCACACGAGGATGAAGATCGGGATCGCGAAGTACAGCCCGCCGATCAGCGTGGGTGTCAGCCGTGGTGCCACGGGCGGGCCATCGTCGTCCTTGTCCATCTCAAGATCCGGGTAACGTGCGGCGATCGCCACCAGAACGAGGTAAAGCACCGCGATCAACGCCACGGCGGCATAGACCGACTCTCCCATCACCGGGTCGAGGATCGCGCGCAGCCCGATCATCAGGAAGGTGCAGATGCCAAGGAAGATGAAGCCGGACAAGAACAGGATCAGGATCATAAGAACCCCGATCCGCCGGCCCGGTTTCTCAAGCCCCTTCAGGCCCATTTTCAGGCTTTCCAGATGCACGATGTAAAGCAGCGCGATGTAGGAAATCACCGCCGGCAGAAAGGCATGCTTGATGACCTCGATATAGGGAATGTTGACATATTCCACCATCAGGAAGGCCGCCGCGCCCATCACCGGTGGGGTCAGCTGACCGTTGGTCGAGGAGGCCACCTCGACCGCGCCGGCCTTCTCCGCCGGAAAGCCGATCCGCTTCATCAGCGGGATGGTGAAGGTGCCGGTGGTCACGGTGTTGGCGATCGACGAGCCCGAGATCATGCCCGTCATCATCGAACTGAGCACCGAGGCCTTGGCCGGCCCCCCGCGCAGCGCGCCCAGCAGGGCGATGGCCACCTTGATGAACCAGTTGCCGCCACCCGCGCGGTCCAGCAGCGCGCCGAACAGCACGAACAGGAAGATCATCGTCGTGGACACGCCAAGTGCGACGCCGAACACGCCCTCGGTCTGCATCCAGTAATGCCCAAGGGCCTTGGACAGGGACGAGCCGCCGTAATTTGTGATGTTGCGCGCCCATTCCGAATACCCCCCGAAAAAGGCGAACAGAATGAAGCAGCTTGCGATGATCACCAGCGGCAACCCCAGAGAGCGGTAGACCGAGATCATCAGAACGCCCATGCCGATGGCCGACATGGTCACGTCCGTGGCGTTCCACAGGCCGGGCCGGTCGGCGATCTCGAAGCGAAAGACGACCAGGTAGAGACAGGCCGATACCCCAAGAAGTATCAGCGCCCAGTCATAAAGCGGGATGCGGTCGCGCGGCGAGGATTTGAACAGTGGAAAGGCCAGCGTCGCCAGCATGATGGCAAAGGCCAGGTGCACGAACCGGGCCTGTGCGACGATATTGGCGAAGATCGAAAGCCCGGTGGCTTGCGCGACGATGCCGGGCAGCTTGGAGGCGATGTAAAGCTGAAACAGGGACCAGACGATACAGGTGCCGATGATCAGTTTGGCCTGCCAGGCCGCCGATGGGTTGCGCGCGCCGGTATCGGCCTCGGCCACCATGTCGTCCGCGCTGCGCGCGTCTTGGGTCTGATCGCTCACGCCCGTGTCCCCCTTGCGTTGCTGCGAAAGCAGAACGGGCGCCCGATGGTCCGGGCGCCCGTGATGTCATGGGCTCAGTTCATCAGGCCCAGTTCTTTGTAGGCCTTCTCGGCGCCCGGGTGGATCGGGGCGCTCAGGCCGTCCTTGACCATCTGTGCGGGGTCGAGATTGGCGAAGGCCGGGTGCAGCTGCTTGAAGTCGCCGATGTTCTCCATCACCGACTTGGCCACGATATAGACCACGTCCTCCGGCACGTCGGCCGAGGTCACAAAGGTCGCGCCCACACCGAAGGTGGTGGTGTCCTGATCGTTACCGGAATACATGCCGCCCGGAATGGTCGCCACGCGGTAATAGGGGTTGTCGGCGACCAGCTTTTCGATCGGCTCTCCGACGACGTCGATCAGTTTCACGTCACAGGTGGTGGTGGCCTCCTTGATGGCGGCGGCGGGGTGACCGATGGTATAGATCATCGCGTCGATATTGCCGTCGCACAGCTGCTTGGCCATTTCCGAACCCTTGTATTCGGTCGCCAGAGCGAAATCATCCATCGCGATACCGAAGGCATCCATCACCACTTCCATCGTGGCGCGCTGACCCGAGCCGGGGTTGCCCACGTTCACGCGCTTGCCCTCGAGGCCTTCGAAGCTTTCGATGCCGCTGTCACCGCGCACCAGCAAGGTGAAGGGCTCGGGATGCACGGAAAACACCGCGCGCACCTCGGGGAAGGGGTTATCGGCGAATTTCGACGTGCCGTTATAGGCATGGTACTGCCAGTCCGACTGGGCCACGCCGAATTCCAGTTCGCCGGCCTTGATCGTGTTGATGTTGTAGACCGAACCGCCGGTGGATTCCACGGCACAGCGGATGCCGTGCTCCTTGCGCGACTTGTTGACCAGACGGCAGATCGCGCCGCCCGTCGGATAGTACACGCCGGTCACGCCACCGGTGCCGATCGAGATGAATTCCTGTGCCGAGGCGGGGGCCGAGACGGCGATCCCTGCGGCGGCAATGGCGCCGTAAAACAGCTTTTTCATGTTATTCTCCCTGAATTAAGTGTGTCGAACGTTGTCGATCCGTACAATAGACCCAGATTGCGCGCGGGTTTCAAGACCCTCTTGGTTGACCCTGCGTCAGACATGCACGCCGCTCAGCGTTCGCGCAGCGCCTCGGCCTTGGCGCGCAGGAAGGGGCGCACGAGGTAGCTCAGGACTGTCTTGCGGCCTGTCTGGATATCGACCTGTGCCACCATGCCGGGGCTGATCGGCAGGGTTGCGTCCTGCCCCGGAAGGCTGTTGTCAGAGGTGCGCACCATGACGCGGAAAAACTTTTCGCCCTCGGCATCCTCGATCGTGTCGGCCCCGATCCGTTCCACCTCGCCCTTGAGCGCGCCGTAGACGATATAGTCATAGGCGGTGATCTTGACCGAGGTCGGATCACCCGGGCGCACGAAGGCCACGTCGCGCGGACGGATGCGCGCCTCCACCAGCAGGCGGTCGTCGATCGGAACGATCTCGACCAGCGGCGCGCCGGGCTGCACGACAGCGCCGATGGTGGTGACATGCACGGTCTTGATGGTGCCGCGCACCGGCGCGCGTAGGCTCGTGCGGGTGACGCGGTCGGTCGCGGCGCGCAGCCCCTCGCGCAGAACCGACAGGTCCGCCGACACGCGCGCAAGCCGCTCGCGCGCGCTCAGGCGGTAGGTCGATCGCGTCGCGGTGATCTGGTTCTCGGCCTCGCGGATGGCGGCGCGGGCGGCGGGCAGGCGGGCGCGGGTCACCGCCAGTTCACCCTCCAGTTCGGCCAGCCGGCTTTGCAGGCGCAAGAGTTCGATCTCGGGCACCGAGCCGCTGCCGACAAGCCCCTCGGTCAGTGCGACCTCCTGCGACAGGGGCGCAATCTGGCTTTGCAGTTTTAGAACAATGGCTTCGAGTTCCTGCAGCGCGCCCTTTCGCTGATCCAGCTGGTCGCGCAACACCCGGATTTCCTGTTCCAGCTGCGCACGTCGCGAGACAAAGACCTCGCGCTCGGCGGCAACGGCCTCGGGGGCGCGGGCCTCCAGCCCCTCGGGAAAACGCAGGGTGTCGCCGGCTTCGGCCTCGGTTTTCACGCGGGCCAGTTCGGCCAGCAGGGCCGCCTCGCGTTCGCGCAACTCGCCCGCGCGCGCGCCTGCGGTCGTGTCGTCGATGCGGATCAATTCGGCACCCGCCTCGATCAGGTCCCCCTCGCGCACCGCGATGTCCGAGACGATCCCGCCCTCCAGGCTTTGCACCACCTGGATCTGGCTGGACGGCACGACCTGCCCGAGACCGCGGGTGACCTCCTCGACCTCGTAGGTCGCGGCCCAGACCAGAAAGCCCGCGATGCCGGCCACAAGGACGGCCAGCAACGTCTTGCCCCCCCGCCCGCTGCCCTGCGGAGGGCGGCTGCTGGGGGTGTTGACGAACTCCTCGTCCACGGGCGGGCCGAACATCGCTCAGCCCTCCTTTTCCGGTTGGGCGGCATCCTGTTTCAGCCGGGCCAGAACCGTTTCGCTGGGCCCGTCCAGCAGTTTGCGGCCCCGGTCCATCACGATCATGCGCCCGGCCAGATTGGCCAGCGCGGGGCGGTGCGTGCACAGGATCAGCGTCACGCCCTCGTCGCGCAGGGTCTGCAGGCGCTCGGTGACCATCGCCTCCATCTCGCGGTCCATCGCATTGGTGGGTTCATCCAGAAACAGCAGCTTGGGTCGCCGCAGCAGCAGCCGCGCCAATGCCAGCCCCTGTCGCTGCCCGCCCGACAGGTGAAACCCACGCTCACCGGCGAATTGTTCCAGCCCCTTGGGCAGGTTGGCCACGAACCCGTCCATCCCGGCCAGCCACAAAGCGCGGTCGATCTCTTCGGGCGTGGCCGCGCGGCGGCCGATGATCAGGTTCTCGCGCAGCGTGCCGGTAAACAGATCCGCCTCCTGCGGCAGGTAGCCGATCCCGGCGCGCAGTTCGGCGGGATCATATTGCGACAGGCTGTAGCCATCCACGGTGATCGTGCCCGCGGACGGCTCCAGCAAACCGCAAAGCAACCGCCCCAGCGTGCTCTTGCCCGAGCCGACCCGCCCCAGAAGGGCGATGCATTCCCCCGGCTCGATCCTGCCCGACAGATCCTGAACCGCCGCCTGGTCGGCCCCGGGATAACGGAAACTGACCGCGTCCAGCGTCACCGCCCCGCGCGTCACGCGCAGGGCGCTGCGGATGCGGTCCTCGCGCTCGGCGGGCATGTCCATGAAGGCCGACAGCGCCTGTTTGGCGCGCCAGGCGAACTGGGCGCGAAAGATGGTCTGCGCGATGGTGCCCAGGGGCGCCAGCGCCCGGCTGGCCAGGATGTTCGCGGCAATCAGGGCACCGATGCTGATCCGCCCGTCCGCGATCAGGAAAACGCCCCAGACGATAATCGTGACCGAGACGAATTGCTGTATCGCCTGAGTGCCGTTGGCGGTGAAATTCGACCAGAACCGCCCGCGCCCCGCGATCCGGGCCGAGGCCGCGCTGGAGCGGTCCCATTCGCGCTGCATCACCGGTTCGGCATTCAGCGACTTGACCGTTTCCAATCCGCCAAGCGCCTCGGTCAGCACCGATTGCCGCCGCGCCGAGACCGCCTGCGTGTCGCGCGC
>JANSYB010000089.1 GCA_024742655.1 Paracoccaceae bacterium
GCCGTTTCGTCCGCGTTGCCCGGATCGAACATCAGCACGGCATGGAAATTGCCATCGCCGACATGGCCCAGGATGGGCCCGTGCAGCCCGTCGCGGGCCAAATCGGCGCGGCAGGTCTCGATCGCCTCGGCGAGGTTCGAGATCGGCACGCAGATATCGGTGACAAGGGCGCGCGACCCGGGACGCGAGGCCAGGATGGCGTGGTAGGCATTGTGGCGCATCGCCCAGAGGGCATTGCGATCCTCGGTCCGGGTGCCCCAGCCGAACCCGCTGCCGCCAAACTCCTCGGAGAGTGCGCCGAAGGTCTCGGCCTGTTCGGCCACACCGGCCTCGGAGCCGTGGAATTCGAGCAGCAGATGCGGCTTGTCGGGCAGATCGGAGCCCGAATAGGCGTTGACCGCGCGCACGCTGTCCACATCCATCAGTTCGATCCGCGCCACCGGCAGGCCCATCTGGATCGTCATGATCACCGTCTGTACGGCCTGCCCGATGCTGTCGAAGGCGCAGACGGCACTCGAGATCGCCTCGGGGATCCCGCGCAGGCGCAGTGTCAGTTCGGTGATCAGGCCCAGTGTGCCCTCGGATCCCACGAAGAGCCCGGTCAGGTCATAGCCCGATGCGGTCTTGCGCGCACGGGTGCCGGTGCGGATGACCTCGCCCGTGGCGGTGACGACCTCGAGGCCCAGCACGTTGTCGCGCATTGTGCCGTAGCGGACCGCCGTGGTGCCGCTGGCCCGGGTCGAGGCCATGCCCCCCAACGAGGCGTTGGCGCCCGGGTCGACGGGAAAGAACAGGCCCGTGGCGCGCAGTTCCTCGTTCAGCGCCTCGCGCGTGACGCCGGGCTGGACACGCACGTCCATGTCCTCGGCCCGGATATCGAGCACCTTGGTCATGCGGCTGAAATCGACGCTGATGCCGCCCTGCATCGCCTGCGCCTGTCCTTCGAGCGAGGTGCCCGTGCCCCAGCCGACCAGCGGACAACGGTGTTCGGCGCAGATCCGGACGATCCCGGCCACCTCCTGCGTGGTGTCGGGATAGGCGACGGCATCGGGGGGATGAAGGGCGAAATGCGACTCACTGCGCCCATGCAGATCCAGATCGGACTTGGACGTGCTCAGCCGTTGGCCTAGAAGAGAAGACACCTCTGAGACGGCGTCGCTGATACCCATGACCCTGACCCCCCTGATCTGGCCGTTTCATACTAGGCCAAGCGCCGTGCACTGCAAGCGGTGTGCGCAACCGGCGGGTTCGGACGGATGACATCAAAGGGCCCCGGCATATTCGCGCAGAAACGCCACGCGGCCGGCAAGGCGCTGAGCAGTGGCTGGCGCGTTCTGCGTGACAAGGGGCCGAGCCAGTTCCAGTTCTGGCTGATCGCGCTGTTCATCGGGATCGCCGCCGGCTTTGCCGCGCTCCTCTTCCGCAAGGGGATCATTGCGCTGCAGCAGCTGGTCTACGGCACCGAGGACGTGTGGCGGATCCATTCCTTCGCCGAAACGCTGCCGTGGTACTGGATCCTGTGCATCCCCATCATTGGCGGGCTGGTCGTGGGCCTGATCCTCAATCGGTTCACGCCGGACGGTCGGGTGCGATCCGTGGCAGACGTGATCGAGGGTGCCGCGCTGCATGACGGGCGAGTCGAGGGGCGCGAGGGTGTCGCCTCGGCGCTGGCCTCGATGATCACGCTCGGCACGGGTGGCTCCTCGGGGCGAGAGGGGCCGGTGGTGCATATAGCCGGGGTGATTTCCAGCTGGGTCAGTGACCGGATCAAGGCCGACGGCGTGACCGGGCGCGACCTGTTGGGCTGTGCCGTGGCCGCGGCGGTCTCGGCCTCGTTCAATGCGCCCATTGCCGGGGCGTTGTTCGCGCTGGAGGTGGTGCTGCGGCATTTCGCGGTGCACGCCTTTGCCCCCATCGTCATCGCCTCGGTGGCCGGCACGGTCATCAACCGACTGGAATTCGGCGACGTGACCGAATTCATGCTGCCAACGGCCAGCGCGCTGGAGTTTTACGTGGAGCTGCCGGCCTTCCTGATTCTTGGACTGTTATGCGGGGTGGTGGCCACCGCGCTGATGCATGCGATCCTGTTTGCCGAGGACTGGGCCAGCTATACGCAAAATCGCCTGCGCCTGCCGCGATGGCTGCGCCCGGCGGTGGCGGGGGCGTTGCTGGGGGGGCTGGCGATCTGGTTCCCGCATATCATCGGGGTGGGCTATGAGACGACGTCGGCGGCGCTGACCGGTCAGTTGCTGCTGCACGAGGCGGTGGTGTTCACGGTGCTCAAGGTGCTGGCCGTGGCCATCACGATCGGCGGCCGCATGGGGGGTGGGGTGTTCTCGCCCTCGCTGATGGTGGGGGCGCTGACCGGGCTGGCCTTTGGCCTGATCGCGACGGGACTTTTCCCCGAGGTGTCGGGCGCAACCACGCTTTATGCGCTGGCGGGTATGGGGGCCGTGGCCGCCGCCGTTCTGGGCGCGCCGATCTCGACCACGCTGATCGTGTTCGAACTGACCGGGGACTGGCAAACGGGGCTAGCCGTGATGGTGGCGGTGTCGATGTCCACGGCGCTTGGCTCAAGGCTGGTGCGGCGCTCCTTCTTCCTGACACAGCTTGAACGGCGCGGTGTCCGGCTTGCGGCGGGGCCGCATGCCTATCTTCTGTCGATGTACCGCGTGTCGCGCATGATGCGGGCGATGGACGATCCGCGCGCGGCACCCGAGGCGAAATGCTGGGAGTTGATCGAGGACGGTGTCTATATCGATGCCAATGCCACGCTCGAGGTCGCGATGCCGATTTTCGACCGATCCTCGGTGCCGTTCATTCCGGTCGTCACCTTGAAGGGGGACGGGGCGCCGCCCGAACTTCTGGGGGCGCTGTACCATGTCGATGCGCTCAAGGCCTATAACCGCGCATTGGCCGCGATTTCGGAAGAAGAGCACGGCTAAGGCACCCTTTGAGCGTGAACGGCGCAACGCGCCGAAGCATCATGCCCTTGCCCGTCGCAAGAGCCGTTCGCGCTGTGATCGCAGGGTGAAGGGCGCCGCGTTTTCGGGGAGTTTCCCGGACCCGCACAAAAATTCCGATAAAAATAATCAAGTTTTGGTTTGCAATGCGCCTGATTTTTAGTAGTTGACTAAAGTACTAGGAAATTAACCCGTGGGAGTATCACATGCCATTCCTCACCAGAACATCGGTCTGCGCCCTTGTGGCCGGGGCGATGCTGACCACCGCGAATGCCGGCTTTGCCGAGGGCGAGCTGAACCTTTATTCCTCGCGCCACTACGACACGGACGAACGGCTCTACTCGGATTTCGAGAAGATGACCGGAATCACCATCAACCGGATCGAGGGCAAGGCCGATGAACTGATCGCGCGCATGAAGGCGGAGGGGGAAAACTCACCCGCCGACGTGCTGCTGACGGTCGACACTTCGCGACTGGAGCGCGCCAAGGCCGAGGGCGTGCTGCAATCCGTCGACAACGAGACGCTGGAAAGCCGTATCCCGGCCTACCTTCAGGATGACGATAACCAGTGGTTCGGCTTCTCGCAGCGCGCCCGGATCATCTTCTATGACAAGGCCGATGTGGCGGACCCGCCGAAAAGCTATGTCGACCTGGCCGATCCGGCCTACAAGGGCCTGGTGTGTCACCGCTCGTCGACCAATGTCTATTCGCTGAGCCTGCTGTCGGCGGTGATCGAGAACCATGGCGAAGAGGCCGCCAAGACATGGGCGGCCGGTGTGGTTGACAATTTTGCGCGCGAACCGCAGGGCGGGGATACCGACCAGTTGCGCGGTCTGGTGTCGGGTGAATGCGACGTGTCGATCTCGAACACCTATTACTTCGCCCGCGCGCTGCGCAAGGATGTCGATGGCCTTGACCAGGAGGCACTGGCCGGGATCGGCTGGGTCTTTCCCGCGCAGGACGCCGAGGGCGCGCATATGAACCTTTCGGGTGGTGGCGTTGCGGCGCATGCGCCCAACAAGGACAACGCGGTGAAGTTCCTCGAGTACCTCGCCTCGGATCAGGCACAGAAATACTTCTCGGCGGGCAATGACGAATACCCGGCGGTCCCCGGCGTGGGCCTGAGCGAGTCGGTGGCGCAGCTTGGCCTCTTCAAACCCGACGACGTGGATCTCAGTGCCGTGGCCGAAAACGTGCCGACGGCGCAGAAGATCTTCAACGAGGTGGGCTGGAAGTAAGCAGGCGACCTGTCAGACGGGGCGGAAAATGCACATTTTCCGTCCCGGAATTTTTGAAAAATTCCGCTCG
This sequence comes from Paracoccaceae bacterium, assembly GCA_024742655.1. GTDB lineage: Bacteria > Pseudomonadota > Alphaproteobacteria > Rhodobacterales > Rhodobacteraceae > Roseovarius. The sequence continues at coordinate 4,272 of JANSYB010000089.1, forward strand.
CCTCACCGCAGGCGGGCGGACATCTCGGGCCGGGGAAAGCAGGTCGCGTCCTGGCCCGTGGCCTCCTGCCAGCGCCCGATGGAGCGGCGCGTCTTGAAGCCGGGCAGCCCGTCGGCGCCGCCCACGTCATGCCCCATCTTTTCCAAGGCCCGCTGCATGCGCGCGATATCGGAGCGCAGCATCCGGCCCACATCCCCCCACCGGGCCGAAAAATCACCGACACCGTACTGGATGCGGTCGCCCACATGGCCCACGAAGAGTGCGTAAAGATCGCTCATGTTGTAGTCTTTCAGCACGTAGAAATTGGGCGTCACGATAAAGGCCGGCCCGTGGCGCCCTGCCGGCATCAGCAGGTAGCCTTCGGCGCGCCGCTCGTGGTCGGGAAAGGGGCGGCCCGAGACACGGGTGATCCCCATCGCCTCCCACGCGCTGATCCTGCGGCCCTGGTCGGGTCCCTCAAGTGTGCAGGACACGGTATTGGGCACACGCACCTCGAAGCCCCAGTCGCGCCCCTGAACCCAGCCATGCCGCGCCAGGTAATTGCCGATCGATGCGATCGTGTCGGCCTCGGACCGCCAGATATCCGCGCGCCCGTCACCATCGCCGTCGGCGGCGTATTTCAGAAAGGACGAGGGCATGAATTGCGGCTGGCCAAGGGCGCCGGCCCAACTGCTTTTCATGGCCTTTCCGGGGGCATGGCCGGCCTGCGCGATTTCCAGCGCGGCGATCAGTTCGCCGGTGAAATATGCCGCCCGCGTGCTCATGAAGCCCTTGGTGCCCAGCACCTCGAACACGTCATGGGGGATATCCACGCGTCCGTAGCCGCTTTCGCGGCCCCAGATCCCGAGGATGATCCGGCCCGGAACGCCGGTGCGCTGCTCCACGCGGGCCAGTGTTGCGGCGTGGCGTTTGGCCATCTGGCGCCCGACCGACGTGGCGCCCTGAACCGAGCCGCGATTGAAATACTTGCCCGGGCTGCCGAACTCGGCCTGGCTTTGTTTCTTGGGCGTTGAGGTCCCTGATCCGGGTGGGACAAGATCGGGAAGCTTCCAGTTCAACCGCACGCCCTCGAACGCGCTCTGGAAGGTCGCGCGGGAGACGCCGCGCGCGCGCGCCTGCGGCCAGATCGTCTGGTCCAGCCAGGACTGGAACTGGCGTTCCACCTTGGCCCGGTCCTGCGCGACGGCAGGGAGGGGCAGAACCAGTATGAGCAGAAGAAGACAGGTGAGACGCACGGGACCAGCGGAGCTCCTGTTTCAGCGGTGATACGTGTTCCCATCTTAGCGCCAGGCTGTGATCCGTCACCCCCCGGATGGCAAGCCCCTGTTGCGGGCGCGCCCGCCCACCCACCCCGCGCCCGCAACAGGGGCGGGCAAGCGGGGCACTCAGACGCGTTCGACCGTGACGGTATCGCTGGGATAAAAGGCGATATGGCCCTTGATGCGGGCGACATCCTCTTTCGGGTTTTCGTAGCTCCAGGCCGCGTTTTCGAGCGTCTGGCTCTTGGTGATGATCGAGAAATAGCTGGCGTCGCCCTTGTGCGGGCAATGACTGCTGTGGTCGGTGGCATCGAGAAACGCCATCGCGATATCCTCGCGGGGGAAATAGATGACCGCCGGATAGGCGCCCTCCTGCAGTTCCAGCGCGTTGCGGCTTTCGCCCAGAACGGCGCCGCCGGCGCGCACGGTCCATGTTCCCTCGGCCTTGCGTATCGTGATGTCTGCCATGGTCTGTCCTTCCCTATGCAGTTCAATCCCGGCCCGGTCTGGCGCCGCGATGTTGCAGCTTTGTGTCAAAGCGGCGCGGTTGCCGCCTTCAGCCAGTCGCGTGTCGGGGCGGTCACACTGCCGCCGACCTTGTCCAGACATGCGGCATGATAGTCGTTCAGCCAGTCGCGTTCCTGCGCGCTGAGCTGATCCGCGACGATCAGCCGCCGGTCGATGGGCACGTAATTCAGTGTCTCGAAACACAGTTTGCCGGTCGCATCTCCGCCGGGCAGCGTTTCGGCCTCGGTTACGACGACGAGGTTCTCGATCCGGATGCCAAAGGCACCCTCGCGATAATAGCCCGGTTCGTTCGACAGGATCATGCCCGGCTCCAGCGGCACCTCGGAGACCCGCGACAGGCGTTGCGGCCCCTCGTGGACGCAAAGGTGCACGCCGACACCGTGCCCGGTGCCATGGGCATAATCCTGATCGGCCAGCCAAAGCGGATAGCGCGCGATCACGTCGAGATCGCGCCCGGCCAGACCACGCGGCCAGCGCACGCGGCTCATCGCGATCATGCCCTGCAACACGCGGGTGAAGGCCGCGCCTTCATCGCCCCCCGGCGTGCCGATGGCAAGGGTGCGGGTGATGTCGGTGGTCCCGTCCAGATATTGCCCGCCACTGTCCAGCACCAGCAGTTCGCCATTCTGCAGCGTGCGGTTGCTGGTGGCGCTGACGCGGTAATGGGGCAGGGCGCCATGCGGGCCGGAGCCCGCGATCGTGTCGAAGCTGATATCGAGAAGCGCGCCGGTCGCGCGGCGGCACTCTTCGAGCCGGGTGACCACGTCGATCTCGGTGATCGACCCGGGGGGCTGCGCATCGAACCAGCACAGAAACTCGCACATGGCGGCCGCATCGCGCAGATGCGCGGTGCGCGTGGCGGCGATTTCGGCCGGTGTCTTGCGCGCCTTGGGCAGAATGCAGGGGTCTTGGCCCCACTGATGCGGCACGCCGGCCTCGTCCAGCTGTTGGACCACCCAGACCGGTGCCGAGCCCTTGTCCACGCGGACCGGCCCCGTCAGGCTGCGCAGGCCCGGCCCGAAGGCATTGGGCGGGCGGATCGTGATGTCGTCCCCGAGATGGGCGCGCACCGTGTCGTCCAGCTTCTCCGCCGCGACGAAAAAGGTCAGCAGCGCGCTGTCATGCAGAATGGCGAAGCCGTGCGGGATCGGGTTACGGGGGATGTCGCTGCCGCGAATGTTCAGAAGCCAAGCGATGGAATCGGGCAGGGTGATCACCGCGGCCTCTTGTCCGGCCTCTTTCAGGGCCGCAGCGAGACGGGTGCGTTTCTGCGCATGGGTTTCACCGGCCAGATCCTCGGGATAGGCGCGCACCCGGCCCAGTGGCGGCGCGGGACGGTCCGGCCAGATACTGTCGATCAGGTCGGCGCGCGCCTCAAGGTGGATGCCGGTGTCTTTCAGCCCCGCCTCGATGGTGGTGA
>JANSYB010000304.1 GCA_024742655.1 Paracoccaceae bacterium
CGAGACCGCGCAAGACACGGCCGAGGACACCGCCGAGAACGTGGCCGAGGCCATTCCGGACGAGGGCGAGGCCCCCGTGGCCGCGGAGCTGGCCGAGGCGCCCGAAGTGCCGGCCGAGATCCCGGCCGCCGCCGAGGGCGAGGCCGTGCCGGGCGAGGCTGCCGACGAAAAGACCGCTGACGCCCCCGAGATCGAGGTGTTCTATACCTTTACCTGGTCGGGCCGGGCGCGCGGCGCCAACCGTCCGCAAGGCGAACGCAAGGGCAAACCGGGTGGCAAGCCGCGCGGCAAGCAGGGTGGCAAACCCGGTGGCAAACCGAAGCGTGAACAGGGGCCCAAGACCTTCTCGGCCAAGCCCGAGAAAAAGGACAAGATCGATCCCGACAACCCCTTTGCCGCCGCTCTGATGGGGCTGAAGGACAAAGGCTGACGGGTGTCTGAGGCTGCCCCTGCCCGGATCCGGCTGGACAAATGGCTCTGGCATGCGCGGTTCTTCAAGACCCGCAGCCTGTCGGCCAAGCTGGTCGCGGGGGGGCATGTCAGGGTCAACCGCGAAAAGGTGGCCAAGCCTGCCCACGCGGTCGCCCCCGGTGACGTTCTGACCTTTCCGCAGGCCCGCGATATCCGGGTCATCCGCATCGTCGCGATCGGCGATCGGCGCGGCCCCGCGCCCGAGGCCCGCGCGCTTTACGAGGATCTTGATCCGCCCGACCAGCGCCAGAAGGACACCGCCGCGCAAGCCCCGCGATTCGATGGAAAAGGGCGCCCCACCAAGCGCGACCGACGCAAACTGGACGCCAATCGCCCGGATGCGCTTGATTGATCGGGGCGGCTGGATTAGGTGACAGTCGGGACTGTCAGGATAAGAGAGCGCGATGACCTATATCGTCAATGACAACTGCATCGAGTGCAAATACACCGACTGTGTCGAGGTCTGCCCCGTGGATTGTTTCTACGAGGGCGAGAACATGCTGGTGATCCATCCTGACGAATGTATCGATTGCGGTGTGTGCGAACCTGAATGCCCTGCCGACGCGATCCGGCCCGATACCGAGCCGGACATGGAAAAATGGGTCGAGTTCAACCGGAAGTATTCCGAAATGTGGCCGGTGATCATCACCAAGAAAGACCCGTTGCCCAACGCGGACGACCGCGATGGCGAGACCGGCAAGCTGGAGAAATACTTCTCCGAGAACCCGGGCGAGGGCGGTTGACCACGCGTCAACTGAACCGATTCGTTCGGATCACTGGGTTTTTGGCGCTGAATTCCACTGGATTTTGGTACGCAACCGCTTGTTAAATATGATCAAATGACAATACCTGCTGCTCCCATCTTCCGAAAGGGCAGTTTTTATGATACATTTCTGTCATATATGTAGATGAACGCCAGATATCCATTTGCCCGCGCTGCGGCCTGGGGGTGGATTTCTTTGCGCCAATCCTTGGAAAATGTGGGCGACGGTGCCCCGCTAGCGGGTTTGGTGCAGAATGGGAAACCTTGTGAGGAAGACCTGAATGACAAAGTCGAAAAAGTCCGAGTTCCGTCCTGATGATTACGTTGTTTACCCCGCGCATGGCGTGGGCCAGATCGTGTCGATCGAGAAGCAGGAAATCGCCGGGATCGAACTGGAACTGTTCGTGATTTCGTTCGAGAAGGACAAGATGACCCTTCGCGTGCCGACCCATAAGGCGGCCGAGATCGGCATGCGCAGCCTGTCGAGCCCCGATGTCGTGTCCAAGGCGATGACGACGCTCAAGGGCAAGGCCAAGGTCAAGCGTGCCATGTGGTCCCGCCGGGCGCAGGAATACGAACAGAAGATCAATTCGGGCGACCTGATCGCGATCGCCGAAGTGGTGCGCGACCTGCACCGCAGCGACGATCAGCGCGAGCAAAGCTATTCGGAGCGCCAGCTCTACGAGGCCGCGCTGGAGCGACTGACACGCGAAGTGGCCGCGGTGTCTGGTGGTGACGAGGTGCTTGCGGCCAAGAAGGTCGACGAGGTCCTGATCTCGCGCGCCGCATAAGACGCCTCAATCCGGTATCGGGCCGTGCCGCAGGGCGCGGCCCTTTTCTATGCCAGAAGGCTGAAGAGCAGGGCAATCTCGGCCAGTTGCTGTGCCGCGCCCAGGATATCTCCGGTCTGCCCGCCGATCTTTGCCCGGGCGATCAGGCCCAGTGCAAGCGTCGTCAGCGCCGCCCAGACCGCTGCCCAAACCCCCGCGACACCCAGCAGCGCCAGCCCCAGCACAAGGCCCGTCGCCACCGCGAGGCCAGCCGTGGCCGGACGGACCTGTCCCACCTTGTGCGACAGGCCGGTTTCGCGGGCATGGGGCAGGGCGGCCATCAGGACAGGCATTCCGGCCCGTGACAGGACCGCGACGCCCAGCAGGGCCGTCACGGCCGCGCCGATCCCTTGTTCGAACAGCAGGCTCAGCGCCGCCCACCGCGCGGCAAGGCTGAAGGCTATGGCGATCACGCCATAGGCGCCGATGCGGCTGTCCTTCATGATCTCCAGCCGGCGATCCCGGTCCCATCCGCCCCACAACCCGTCGGCGGTGTCCGCTAGTCCGTCCTCGTGCAGCGCGCCGGTGGTGATGACCATCGCGGCCAGTGCCAGAAGTGCTGTCAGCGGGGCAGGCAGGCCAGACCACATGGCCGCCGTGCCGATCAGCGCGGCCAGTCCCGCCGGCAAAAGGCCCGCCAAGGGATAGGCCCAGGCCGCCTGCGCCATGCGCGTGCCGTGCTGGCCGGGCACGGGAAAGCGCGTCAGCAATCCGATCGCGGTCGGTATGTCGCTCAGGGCGACAAGGGGTGGGTCGCTTTTCGTCATTCGGGCGGCCTTTTTCGGCTGTGCCGGGGGTGTGGCCTGCGATACATCAGGGCAGATGGGATTGGCAACGGGGGACAGCATGGTGCAGGACTTCACCTCGGTCGAGGAATTTTCGCAGATTTTGCAGGATCTTCCGGTGCCGGATGCAAGCGCCCGAGCCGCCGCCGAGGCCCGCAACGCGCAGCTGACCAAGCCACCGGGGGCGCTTGGCCGGCTTGAGGACCTGGCGATCTGGTATTGCGGCTGGCGCGGCGATGCGCGGGCGCGGATCACGGCGCCACAGGTCATCGTCTTCGCGGGCAATCACGGGGTGACGGCACAGGGGGTGTCTGCCTTCCCTGCCGAGGTGACAGCGCAAATGGTCGCCAATTTCGAGACCGGCGGCGCGGCCATCAACCAGCTGTCGCGCTGTTTCGGCGCGCAGATGTCGGTACAGGCGCTGCAACTCGAGGCGCCCACCGCCGATTTCACAAAAGGCCCGGCGATGAACGAAGACGCGTTCGTCGCGGCGTTGCGGGCGGGGTGGGAGGCCGTTGATCCGGCCGCCGACCTGCTGGTCGTGGGGGAAATGGGGATCGGGAACACGACCTGTGCCGCGGCCATTTCGCTGGCGCTTTATGGCGGGGAGGCAACGGAATGGACAGGCCGTGGCACGGGCGTTGAGGGCGCGGCCCTGGCGCACAAGGCCGGCGTGGTCGCGCGCGGCGTGGCGGCCAATCCGTCCAGCCACGGCAACGGGCTAGAGGCGCTGCGCTGCCTCGGGGGACGAGAGATCGCCGCCATGGCGGGGGCCATGGTGCGGGCCAGGACCTGCCGCATCCCGGTCATCCTTGACGGTTTCATCTGCACCGCGGCCGCCGCCTGTCTTGAACACTCTTCGGCCGGTGCGCTGGATCACGTGGTCGCGGGACATGCCAGCGCGGAGGCCGCGCATGGGCGATTGCTGGACCGGCTGGGCATGACGCCCTTGTTGTCCCTGCAGATGCGGCTGGGCGAGGCGTCGGGCGGGGCGCTGGCCATCGGCATCCTGCAAGGCGCGCTGGCCTGCCATTCCGGCATGGCCACGTTCGACGAGGCCGGCGTCAGCGACGGCTAAGGCGCATCCATCCGAAACTCGCGCAGGCGGAATTTGCGCAAATTCCGCGCAAGAAAATGCGCATTTTCTTGTCCGTTTTCTGCGCAGAAAACGGCCCCCCGGACCAAAGGGCGTGCGGGATCAGGCCTCGTTGCGATCATCCGGTTCGGCGGCGCCTGCGGCGGCCTCTTCGAGTTGCGACAGCAGCATGGTCTGCAACTCCTCCTCCAGCTGGATCGCGCGCGAGATATAGGCGGTGTTCTGCACGGTGGGCGTTTCGGGATCCCACAAGGCGGCCAGTTCGCGCACCGAATCCCGGTCATGGCGATAGAAGGTCTGTTCCAGCTGGGCGGCCTCGAATTCGGTCAGGCCCATGTTCTCCAGCACGTAGCGGCCCGCGCGCAGGGAGCTGTCGAAGAGCTCGCGCACGATGTCATTCGCCCCGGCCTTGTAGAGGCGGAACACATGGGTGCGATCCCGCGCGCGCGCCACGATATGCAGGTCGGGCCGTTCGC